>CAYNOU010000043.1:0-23267 GCA_964398885.1 uncultured Candidatus Cloacimonadota bacterium
ATAAAATTCTCAGCATTCACCCCATTTCCAATATTGATTTCATAAAGTGGACAAGTCATATCATCACGGATGTATTCTTTCATAATATTCAGAAGCATTCTGAACTGGACAAGATTCTGAGTTGCAAGAAGCATAGAAATTTTAATATTAAGATTTGGAATATCGCGACCATAATAACAAATTGCAACGATTGTGCTCCAACTTGGATTTAGGAAAAAGTCCGCACCTGTTGCGAGTGCTGCCCTGGTTATTCCATCAAGATAAACAAGATGATTATCATTTGCAACTTCAATACCTCCAAAATTTCCAAAAAAAGTTCCCTGATTTTTTAATATCAGTTGAGATAAACCATTTCCGGTGTCTGTTCGTTCAAACTTCTTACCTGTTACTTTTTCAAGCTCCAAAAACCTATTTTCTGGTTGAGGAACACCAATTAAATTTGTGCTGCAGAATTTTGAACCTTTCATTATGTTTTCAGCCATTGTAAGAGTTGCCATAAGATCACCATTATAAACATAATTATCAGTTAAAGCTACAACGGAAATAAACTCAGAAGGCACAAAACAAGGCTCATCTGTAGAAGCACTTTCAGCAATCCGTTTCATTGCATGATGTGTAACTTTTGCACCTTGCCAACCGGAAACCTGCGCAGTGGCGATGCCAAAATTGCTATTATAAGAAATATTGTTTTCATTTTCAAAATCACTAACTTTTGCAAATTCTTTTACCAATTGCTCTGCTTCTTCAATCATTTTGCCGAAGCCCTTTTCAGCAAGAATTTCTTTACGGGTTTCAAAATCCCTCATTTTTTTGATAATCTCAATGATACTCTTTGCACCACCGTGGTATTCTTTTAAGGCATCCATTACTTTCATATCAGCATTGGATAATAGTTCAAATTCCATCATTTCTCCTTTCGTCTTCAAACCTTGGTAAGATTAATATTTGTCAATTATTTTGTTTTCATATTTAAAATTTAAATAAGCCTTTTTCCTCTGACATAAACCTGCTCAATAATTCTGTCATCTCCGCAGTAAATCATCTTAGACAAAATCACTTTTGCATTTGAAAGGATATCACTATCTTTACAGTCATTAAGCTTCTTATAGTCAATAACCAGAAAATCGGCAGATTTACCTCTTTCCAAACTGCCTGTTTCTTCTTCAATAGATAGTGCCTTAGCTCCCCCAAGAGTTGCCAGATAAAACCCTTCTTCAACTGTTATTGATTTATACTGTTTTTCAGAGTTTATAAAATTTATCGTCTTTGATGTTTCTATTGCTTCTTTCATCTCATTAAACATTGACAGGCTATAACCTCCAGCCACATCAGTGCCAAGCCCAATAGTCAAGCCACTTTGTTCCAACTTTCTGTATGGCATTACTCCGCTTGCAAGAAATCGGTTAGCAGTCGGGCAATGGCTTATCTTTGTGCCTGTTTTTCGCAAGATTTCAATTTCTTTTCCGCTTAAATAAATGCAATGAGCCATAATTGTTTTTTCTGACAAAATTCCTGCTCTGTAGTAAACATCAGTATAATTTTCAAAATTTGGATAGAGTTTTTGTATAAGTTTAAGTTCTCCATTGCTTTCTGCCAGATGAGACTGGGTATAAACATCATACTTTCTTGCTAATTCACCAATACCTTTAAGCATTGAGAAGGAGCAGGAAACCGCAAATCGTGGAGTCAATGCATACCGCAATCTGCCATTGTCATATCCATCCCACTTTTCTATCAATTCTTCTGATTCTCGCAAAGACTGTTGAGTATTTTCTATCATATTGCCAGGAACTTGCTGGTTCATCATAACCTTTCCAATAAATGCTCTGATTCCAATCTTGCTCGCGGATTGAAATGCTAAATCTGTAGCTATTTTATGCACAGTTACATAAGTAGAAGTAGTCGTAGTGCCATTCTTTAGAAGGTGATGAAAAAATGCATCTGCAGTCTGTTTTGCTATATCTATTGAGTTAAATCTTTCTTCACAAGGAAAAACTAATTTATTCAACCATGTTAAAAGATTATTGTCTGAAAGTCCCATCAAAGGCAATTGTGACAGATGGTTATGTATATCAATAAATCCTGGACAAATTATTCTATCAGAGAAATCGTAGAATGGAAAACTTTTATATTTTTCTCTGGGGTCATTGGAAGTAACTTCTAATATATTGCCTTGTTCAGAGGTTACGAGATATCCGGACACTATGAATAAAACTTCGCCCTTGGATATTGGAGATAAAATCGTTCCTTTAAATATTGCATGCATCTTTTAGTTGATAATCTCAAACAGATGAACTCGTCTCCGTCAAGGCACGCTTCTGTCAAGGCTCGCTTGCCCGAGACTGATGCCGTGACTGATTAGTGTAGCCTGTCGAGGCTTCCCGTCCGTCTGGGCGCCTGTCGGGGCTTGGCCCCGCCAAGACTGGCCGAGACTGAATGAAATCGGGGGGACTGATAAGCCGAAGCCATGTTAGATTTAGTCCCCTTTTTGTACTTTTTTCTCCTCTTCACGAATTCTGATTATTGTTTCACCTGGTTTTATTAATCCTAACTCTCTTGCCTTTTTCTCTATAACTTTTTCATCCTTGTTTTCTAATCTGTTTTTTTCAATTTCCAATTTCTTTGCTTGTTTTTTATATACTTCTATTAAATTTTGTTTTTGCTTAATTTTGATATCACTTTTTATTATTTTTATCAAGCTATATTTATCAAAGAAAAGAAACCAAATCAACGCAATAACTATAATAATCAGGATGATTCTCAGATTTTTTTTCTTCTTTCTTCTCATTGATTATTAACTTTAATTGAGGAAAGTATATTTTAACTATATTTTGAACAAATCTTTCCCGGGAAAAACAGCTGATTCACCCAATTCTTCTTCAATTCGTAAAAGTTGGTTATACTTTGCAATTCGTTCCGAACGAGAAACAGAACCGGATTTTATCTGTCCGCAATTAGCAGCAACTGCAAGGTCTGCAATGGTTGTATCGCAGGTTTCACCAGAACGGTGAGAGACTACTGTAGTAAATTTAGCTTTTTTTGCAATCTCAATTGTATCTAAAGTTTCAGTCAAAGTGCCAATCTGATTTAACTTTATCAGAATAGAATTAGCTGATTTCTCTTTAATTCCTCTTTCCAATCTGACTTTATTTGTAACAAATATATCATCACCAACAATCTGGACTTTATCGCCCAACTCTTGAGTCATCATTTTCCAGCCTTTCCAATCATCTTCTGCAAGACCATCTTCAATTGAGACAATTGGATATTTCTTCACCCACATTTTATAAATTTCTATCATATCACTATTTGTAAGTCTTTGTTTAGAGCCATTTATCATATACTTACCATTTTTGTAAAATGATGATGCGGCAGAATCTATTGCAATAACGATATCTTCTTCTGGACGATATCCTGTTTTTTCAATTCCTTTAAGTATAAATTTCAAAGCCTCTTCATTTGATTTAAGATTAGGAGCAAAGCCTCCTTCATCACCAACGGCGGTACTGTATCCACTATTTTTGAGAATTTCTTTCAGGGAGTGAAATGTCTCTGATGCCATTTGTAATGCTTGATGGAAAGTTTCTGCCCCAAGAGGCATAATCATAAACTCTTGAATATCAACATTATTATCAGCATGCTTCCCACCATTAAGAATATTAAACATTGGAACTGGTATTATCCTTGCATTGGTTCCGCCAATATAGCGATACAAAGGCAGTCCTAATTCCATAGCAGATGCTTTAGCCACTGCAACAGACACGCCAAGTATAGCATTGGCTCCTAATCTTTCTTTGTTATCGGTGCCGTCCAGGTCTATCATTGCCTTATCTATTTCAACTTGATTTATACTTTCTTTTCCTATTAGCTCCTGTGCAATAATTTCATTAACATTTTTTATTGCTTGCAATACCCCTTTTCCATTATATCTATCATTATCACCATCTCGGAGTTCTACTGCCTCATATTCTCCGGTTGATGCTCCAGAAGGAACACCAGCTCTGCCAAAAGCACCTGAGTCCAATTTTACCTCTACCTCCAGAGTGGGATTCCCGCGAGAATCCAAAATTTCTCGTGCATAAATACTCATTATTTCGGACATTTTTGCCTCACATATTATTCCTGCTCATTTTTTGTTACATAATCTATCTTCTCGCCTTTTACATATAGAAATTTAGGTCTTCTTGGATAATCCTTTTTCTTTATTTTATCAGAATCACCTTCTTCTTCTAATCGCCATACTTCCCATCTGTCCTCGCTTCCATCCACGCAAAATGTAACCTTTTTTTCAACAAAATCATCAATGATAAATTGGATGTTTTCTAAAGGTCCTATTTTAGTTACCGGGACACAGAATTTCTTTGCATCATATTCATATTTATCCTCTGTTTTTTTCTTTCTACCCATTATGACTCCTTATTTTATATTTATTTTTCAAAGTATATTTCTTCTACTAACCGACATAAAATATGTCCAATAGTAATATGTGCTTCTTGAATTCGAGCCGTATCATTATGTAAAATTATAATAGAATTATCTGCAATGTTTTTGATTTTACCACCATCTTTACCAGAAAGCAACAAAGTCCTAATTCCCTTTTTTCTGGCAAGTTCAAAGGCTTTATAAACATTTGAAGAATTTCCGCTTGTACTAATTCCAATCAAAAAATCACCTTTATTGCCCAGTCCTTCAATCTGACGAGCAAAAATATTCTCAAACCCATAATCATTGCCACACGCAGTAATCAGTGAAGTATCAGTAGTTAGGGCAAGAGCCGACAGTGATTTACGATTATAATTACTTCTAAAGCGAACCACAAATTCAGCCGCGATGTGCTGAGCATCTGCTGCACTTCCCCCATTACCACAAAGCATAATCTTGCCACCATCCCGTAAAGTTTGACACATCTCTTTTGCTGAAGTTATCAAATCTTCAGTAAAATTCAATAATGACTCAATCGCTTTAATATGCTCCTTCAAGCAAGAGTTAATTATGTTTTTCATCTGAAAATACCTTTTTTGCCACGAACCACACGAACTAACACGAACAATATTTTTATTTGCGCTCTCATTCCCAAGCCCCAGCTTGGGAATGCTTGCATGCTATTTTCATTCTCCTTTCAGGCTCGGCGCCTCTGTCTCGGCTTGGCGAGCCAAGACGGGCAGACGGGTACGTCCCCGATAAATCGGGGACATGAATGTTTCATATTGCTTTTTTGCTCCATTTTTTAATATCCGCTATAAAAATTTCAAGAAAATTTTAAATTATTTACATTTCTATGGAAACTAATCTGTTTATTCAATAAAACTTTTCTCGGCTGCAAATTTAACAATTATTCCCATTGCAGCCATATTAACCAAAAGATTGCTACCCCCATAACTAATGAATGGTAAAGGAATTCCAACAACCGGAAAAATCCCAATATTCATTCCAATATTTATCACTATTTGACATATTATAAAAGAAAGTATCCCAACAATAGTTATTCGTTTTCTTGTATTTTGAATCTTTCTAAGAATGCATATTACTCGCCAAACTAATAGAATAAACAGAATTATCAAAAAAGTACATCCAAGAAAACCGAGCTCTTCACCTATAACTGAGAATATAAAATCCGTCTGCTGTTCAGGCAAGAAAGCAAGATTCTTTTGCGTACCTTGTAATAATCCTTTACCAAATATCCCCCCAGAACCAATAGCAATCTTAGATTGAATTATCTGATACCCACTACCCATCACATCTCGTGTAGGGTCAATAAATGTAAGAATTCGCTTCTGCTGGTATACTTTTAAATTATTCCAAAAATATGGAGTGACAAAAGATAAGAAAAAATTCCCTGCAAAAATAACGCCAGATAAAGTAAAAGATAATCTTCTTAACAATAAAACTATTAACAAAATAGCATCAAAAATTATCCATAATGTCAAAGAAAACCCAACAATAATGCTGATAATCGGAGAAATTATCAAAATTATAGCATAGAGTGGAACACCAGCGAAATAAATCATTGGAAAATAAAATATGATGAAAATCAAGGCACTGCCTAAATCAGGTTCCCAAAGTATCAATAAGATCGGTGGTAAAATTACCAAAAAAGAAAATACAACTATCTTCCACTTTTGTAAATATCGCTTTGAAATAATTTTGGCTATAAGCAACACTGATGCAATCTTTGCCAATTCAGATGGCTGAAGACCAAATCCACCAAAACTAATCCAACGGTGAACACCTTTGACCCCTGGTAAAAATAATACCAATAATAATAGAAAGATAGCACCAATATAGAATGGAACTACAAAAATATCTATAATAACCTCTGGTATGTATAAAACAAAGATAAAAATTGCAATTCCAACAAATATCCAGATTAACTGTTTAAGATAATAGTCACTCAGTATAACCTTTTCGCCTGTTTTTTGAATTGAGGCGCTATAGATTGATATCTCACCAAAGGCTAATAACAGTATTAGAATAATTAACAAAAACCAGTCAAATTGCCTTATAAATTCTTCTCTAATCATAAATGCAAATCATTATAACCAATATTTTCTATCAAGGCTGCGATATTGGATTGCCTCACTTATATATTCAGGCTTTATATGAATACTTTTATCCAGGTCTGCAATAGTACGAGATACTTTCAAAATTCTATCATATGCGCGAGCAGAAAGTCCAAGCTTCTCAATAGCAATCTTTAAAAGTTGTTTGCACTCCTGGTCTATCTTGCAATACATCCTGATATGTTTTGACACCATATCGGCATTTGAAAATATATTTTTATTCTTAGCAAATCGTTCAAGTTGGATTTTTCTTGCTTCATTTACTCTTTTTTGTATATTTATTGATTTTTCCCCTTTGGGGTCAGTTGAGAGTTCAGCATATTTTACAGCTGGCACTTCAACATGAATATCTATTCTGTCTAATAATGGGCCGGAAATTCGTGAAACATATTTCTGAATTATTGCAGGGGTGCAAGTACAAACATGACTACTTATATTACTTCCAAAATATCCACAAGGACATGGGTTCATTGATGCTACAAGCATAAAATTAGCAGGAAATGTCAAGGACTGTACAGCACGCGAGATTGTAACAACTCCATCCTCCAATGGCTGACGCATAACTTCTAAAACAGTTTTCTTAAATTCAGGCAACTCATCTAAAAAGAGGACTCCATTATGGGCAAGCGAAACTTCCCCAGGCTTTGGATAACTACCACCTCCTATCAAAGCAACATCACTAATAGTATGATGAGGTGAGCGAAAAGGGCGTACTGCGACAAGCGAATGTTCTGATTGTAATTTGCCAACTACTGAATGAATCTTGGTAGTTGTTATAGCTTCTTCCAAAGTCATTTCAGGTAATATAGATGGTATTCTTCGGGCAAGCATTGTTTTTCCAGCTCCGGGTGGTCCAATCATCAGGATATTATGACTTCCTGCAGCTGCTACTTCTAATGCACGCTTTACATTATACTGTCCCTTCACATCAAACATATCAATAATATCAACTCTCTCTCTTTCAAAAATAGATGATAAGCTTACCTTTACAGGAGATATGTTCACTGCATCGTGCAAAAAAGCAATACATTCTTTTAAATTGTTTACAGGATATACAGATATGCCATCCACAACAGCAGCTTCTTTTGCATTCTCAGCTGGCACAATAATTCCTTTGAGTCCATTATCTCTTGCTGCTAAAGTTATAGGTAAAATACCTCTAATAGGTCTAACCTCTCCATTTAAGGAAAGCTCGCCTACAAGTCCAATATCTTCAAGATGATTGGGGGAAATCTGCTTTAGTGAGGAAAGCAAAGCAATCGCAATTGGTAAATCAAATGCTACACCCTCTTTTTTCACATCTGCTGGAGCCAAATTTACAGTATAAGCTTTTCCAGGGAAATGATAATTGTTGTTTCTGATAGCTGTAATTACTCGGTCTTTACTTTCTTTTACAGAATTAGCAGGTAAACCTACCATTGAGAAATATGGCATTGATGAAGCCTTTGCATCCATTTCTACATCAATTGGAATGGCGTCAATACCTACTATTGAAAATGAAATTACTTTTGTAAACATAAGACAAAAAGGCAAAATATATCATTGATGGTCAAGATAAATCCTCTTTTAAGAATAAAAAATAAGTTCTGAAACTAATAAATCTCAATATTTCTAATTTTTTTAATACTCTTTTATTAGCATTTACCCCGTTAGATGTTCTTATAATATTTAACTCTTGAAATCTAATCGGTCTCGGCCCGTCTTGGCTCCCGATGTGTCGGGAGACAGGCGCCCAGACGGATGGGATACTATCTAATCTGTCGCGGCTTTGCCTCGCCAAGACGGGCGGGGTGAATTTGTATAAATTTGCGGTTTATTTTTTATTTCCGAAGGATATGCCTCTGGCATGATAAGAAACTGGCACGCCAGAGAGGATTTGAACCTCTGACCCACAGCTTAGAAGGCTGTTGCTCTATCCAACTGAGCTACTGGCGCTTTAATATATGGGAATTCAAGATGATAAAATGGTAGCGATGCAGGGATTCGAACCCCGGACCAATGGATTATGATTCCACTGCTCTAACCAACTGAGCTACATCGCCATAAAAATTGGTAGCGGGGGAAGGATTTGAACCTACGACCTTCAGGTTATGAGCCTGACGAGCTACCAGACTGCTCCACCCCGCGTTTATTTTCAAATGCAAGAATTGCAAATAGTCTTTTGGGTGTCAAGAAAAATAAAGTTTGTAAACTTATATCAATGTTAGTTAATTAATAAAATTTATGCTAAACAAAATAATATAATATTTATACTACATAGTACATCTCTGTCCAAAATATCCAGATAACGAAGTGGAAACTTTGATGTAAAAAGATTTATTCTATACCCTGTCCTCCGCAGTATTAACGAGGGAGGAAGCCTCAGCGAACCAATGTCATCTTCTTTGTTAAAGCATTTTGGTCATATTCCAGTTTATAAAAATAAACCCCAGGACTTACTTTATTCCCCTTCTCATCTGTCCCGTCCCACACTATATCTGTCTTGACCCAGAAATTGTTTTCTCTACCACAAAATGTTTTGATGAGTTGGCCACGAATATTATATATTGATAAAGTGTATTCATTCAGATGTTCATAAGATGCGAGGATAAAAGATATTGTTGTTCTTGAGCTAAAAGGATTTGGATTATTCTGGAAAAGGTCAAAAATGAATAACGGATAATCTGGTTCAACTACTCCAATAGTATCCTGATATTCATACGCTCCCATATCTATTATTTCATTGAATACTCTTGGATTGCCTGCTAAATCAAATTCTGGTAAGTTTAGTCCAGTAGTATCTGGTGTGCCAGCATCTATGCAAGGAGAGAGTTCTGACAATGCAAAGGGATAATCTCCTGTTCCACAAAATAGAGGGTCTTCTTGTATGTTGCTATCCGACCAGTTTATAATATTTGCTTCATTCTGATTCCAGATACCATCTTCTCCATTTTTTATATTACAATGGTCTATATTTAAAGTATCAACTATTCCATACCAGGTGCAATCCGGTAATCGTATCTCATAGTCTGTGTTATCATACATAATGGTATTTTTCATATTGACTTTTTCGCCAATTAATAATAAAGTTGAATGTGCCGAAGAGTTATCTGCAAATGTGCAATTTGTGATATTTGTTTCACCTATCTCTCCAGCACCATCTCCACAGATACCGATTGTTGCACCTGCTGGGGTACTGTTGTTATAAAACAGAGTGTTTTTAATATTTTTAACAACCTCACAAAATTGCCACTCTCCAATTATAAAAGTTGTAAAATCAGGATGTGTAACACATGAGTTGGAGAAAATACAATTCTCAATAGTAATGTAATCTGTACCAATAAAATAAAGATTTGAATTCCAGCTGGTTGAATGATTGTTGTCAAATATGCAATTTCTCAATGTTGCATTATGTCTTTCCTGATGTAAACCTGCACCGTATTTACCTGAATTATCCCTGAATATCACATTTTTATATAGAATATTATTAGTTTTATATATGAAAGAAATATAACTATCAATACTTATACAATCCTCAATAATTACATTTCTAATGATTATATTATTCCCTTCCCATATAAATAGAACTATACTAATATCATCATTAGAACTATGCAAAGTAAAGTTTTCTATGGAAATATTTACTTTATCATAACTTGCCCTTATAATTATTGAAGCATAAGCATCATTCAGTAAAATTGTATTAGTATTTTCTCCAATTAGATAAACATACGATTTACAGCCAAGGGGAAATACCTGATTATTTAAAGTTTGAGAATATGTACCAGAAGCCACATAAACAGTTTTAGGGTCAAGACTATCCGATTCAATCTTATGAATTGCCCAGGCTATGGTTCTTAATGGTTCATCTTGTGTAAGACCACTGTTAGAATCATCACCATCTGTTGCAACATAGAGATTATGATTAACTGTTTCTAACCAATAGTTTTGAATATCAAAGGTAAATTCACCAGTATTATGGACATTTTGAGAATATTCTGCAAAATAACCCATCGGCTCTAAGACAGTAAAGGTATCAACTATCACTTCAATATCTCCAGTATCAACACCTAACATATCACTTCCTGCTCCTGCATAATTATTGTATATATTACAAAGGTTCGTCTCATCAAATATCAGTTCGCTGTCATCTCTTACATATATACCTCCACCACCACAGGCATAATTATTGTATATATCAACACCAGATAAATATGCATTAGACTTTCTTATTATAATTCCTCCCCCTCCTTCTGCATAATTATTATATAACTTGCAATTAATAATACTTAGATTGATTTTGTTTTCATCAAAAGTAGATGTGTATACTAATATCCCACCACCTCGCGTTTGAACGACTTTCCAGTCACCAAATCCATTAGTAATTGAAAATCCCCGAATAACAGCAGTTTCTTCATTATCAAGTCTGATACAACTTCCAGCCTGGTTTCCATCAATAATTGTAGAATCTATATAACTTTCGTCACCTGTTGTTATTTCACGGCTTGCAAGTGTGATATGTTTACCGTTAAAATTTACATTTTCGTAATAAGTCCCCGGATATACAAGAACAGTATCTCCATTAGTAGAAGCGTCTATTCCTTCTTGGATTGTGGTATAATCACCTGTTCCTGTTGTATCAATGATAATAGTAGCTGAGGAAAGTAGAGAAAATGAAAATATTGATATGACACTAATGATCATTAAAAATATGTTTTTTTTCATAATTTCTTTTTTATTTCATTGGTTATCCTCTTAGTTCAGCAAAGTAAGAATAAATGAGGAAAAAGTATTACACTTTTGATGCTAATGCCATTATAGCAATTTGCTTGTCATTCCCACGAAAGTGGGAATCCATTCTTACAACCTTTCTTATACTGCGTCTTCCCACTATATGGATTCCCGATCGGGGTCGGGAATGACAAATTATTATATTTTGAAACCCGACTCGAATTTGAAAAATCCGAGTCGAGTTTCTTTCGATACATTCCCGAAAAATCGGGACAGGCAGGGATTAGCGAAGGAGAATTTATCCGCCGAAGCACCACTTCGTCCCGAATATAGGGACTTCGTAGTGTAAACTTTAGCGAAGGAGGAGCATCTTCTTGATTAGTGTTTTATTATCTGTGGAAAGCTGATAGAAATATATCCCATTGGAAATACTCTTTCCTGTTTCATCTTTTCCGTTCCAAATTACATTGTATATCCCTGGTGATTGCATTCCTTTTACTATTCTTTTAACTAACTGTCCTTTTATGTTATAGATAGTTATCGTTACATCTGTTTCTTTCGGAAGTGCATACTGAATAGTAGTCCCGATTATATCGGGATTAAATGGATTTGGAAAATTCTGAATACTGAAATGCTCCGGGATAGTTTCACTTTCATCAGCTTTGAAGGATACCAGGTAATACTCTTTGTTCTCATCAACTTTAATAGTCCTTTTCTCTTTCAGTTTGGTTTCTGGATTATAGACAAAGTAATCCTTTACATTGAGATCGCTTTCATTTCCTTTGTTATCGTAATACAATTCAAATTCAAGTTCTCCATTACAACCAATTATATAAGCACAAATCTGGCTTAAAGTATCTTCAACAACTGATGCTCCTTTACATTCTCCATCAACTAATACGCCTATTTCATCGGGTATGTCTTCTGGGTCAAGTTCCACATAGATAGGCACATAATCTGCCTGTTCTGTAAATGTAAAGTAACTTGTTTTCGTTTCTTCATGTGGTTGAACATTTCCGTTTTTATACCATTGGAAGTCCATATCATCAAAACATTGAACGATGAGCATATCTCCATATTGTACGGTTTGTTCCTCTCGTGTTTTCGGTATGATCCAGGGTGCTTCCGGCTCCATTTCCTTCCTTTTCATCTCCCAGTGCTGCATATGTATGGAAGAGATATTATCCATTGCATCACCAAATGCATCTTCTATGGTTTGGGTTTCTTCAAGAAAATACCCAATCCAGTTATCTTTTAAATTACCCCATAAGTGTATTACAGTATTTTTATTCTCCAGAAATCCAGAAATCTCAAGGTCAACATAATCTCCAAGGTTATCACTCATATTGAATTTGTAACCCTGCGGGCTGGTGAAGATGTGGTCAGGATTTGTCCAATCTCCTTGTATATATTGAATTTTTTCCAGATCTGAATTTTGTTCCAGTATCGGTTTCCATATAACACTGTCCAGGATTTCCTCATCTAAGATATCAGCTAACATATATTCAGCCATATCGCCATCAAAATCGGGTGCATTTGTCAGGTCATCAAGGGCAGGGAAGGAGAGCCATTTCCAGCCGTCATCAACAGAGTTAGGTGGGAGCTGCCAATTATCGTATTTATGCCATATCGCAGGTCTTGCTCCCATATCGGAACGGCTTTCATCATAGTCATTGTATTGCTCGTCAGGGTCACCTGTGTCTATACAGGGTGAGCGGACTGTATCATTCCAGGCTAATGAGTAGTCTCCGTTGGTAGGATCGGCAAAGTGAGGATTTTCTTCAATACAGCCTTGCCCGGGATTGCAGTTATAGTAATTTTGCTGTCCATCGTATCCGTTGTTCCATACATTTGTGAAGATAATTTCTATATCCTCATCCCACACCCGAATTCCGCAATTACCATTATTTGAGATTATGCAGTTTCTAATTAAACCTTCAGAGTCTATATCAATTCCAGTATCTGAGTTATTTATTATAGAACAATTAGATATTTCTAAATTTCCTGAAACATCCCAATGAATCCCGTCACCTTGATTATTATAAATCATATTATTCTTGATAATAGCATTATCACAGCAAGAAATACCAATACCATGAGCATCACCCCCTTCACCGTCACAAATGATATTACCATCAATCAGAATGTCATCACAATACTCACATCCAATGCCAGAAGCAGGTGTAGGAACTAATGTACCATAATCGAAAGTATTATTTCTAATTGTATTATTAATTATTTGTGGACTTCCCCACTGAACGCCAATTGCACTTCCATAATTTAAGGAGCTGTTTTCCTCTATAGTGTTGTGCCTTATAATCCCGCCATGGCTACGAATACCCCCTCCAATTCCACCCCATCCATCTGTCTGATCAGGAACCACATCTGCAAAACAGTATTTTATAGTATTATTTTCAATTACAGAACCACCACAGATTCCACCACCGCCCCATCCATAAGTACTGCAATATTCTATGGTATTATTGTAAACAGAAGCACTGCCTGCATAAATTCCACCACCTTCATTAGAATGACAATAAGTAATTGTATTGTTTCTAATTACCATATCTGAATTAGTAGCATATATTCCACCTCCAAGACCTTCATCATCAGTTTGCGTTGAGGTACAATTATTAATTTCATTATAAGCAATCAATCCAGGCGAATTACATGAGACGCCACCGCCGTTACGATAAAGTTCATTACACTGACAGTTACTAATTTCATTATATACTACAAATGCTTCTTGACTGTTACATATAAAAATCCCATGACTATTACAATTTTCAATTTTATTAAATGCAATTGCAGGACTACAATTCGAACAACTAATACCGATATAGAAATTCTTAATCGTAAAACCTTTTATAAGATCTTGCTGATAATCAATGTTTGCATTCTGGAAGTGAAATCCATCAAAATCAGTGCTTTGACCATCAATAATACAATCCTCTGCTCCATTCTCAGACCAGACTTTAATATGTTTCTCATTTCCGTCCCAGGTTAGATTTCTATTATTCGTTCCGGTGTAAGTTCCATCATCAACTAATATCATAAAGCCATCTTCAGCAGCATCAATTGCTTCCTGGATTGTTGTATAATCACCAGTTCCATCTTGCCTTACATAATATGTGCTATACTCTAAACAAAAATCTACAGTGGTTATCACTCCGTCAATTACTACTACATCTTCGATTGTCTGTATTCTATAGCCACCTAATAAAGAAGCAGTTACATCATAGTTCCCTGATTGCAACGATATACTAAAATAACCATTACTATTGGGATGGATTATTTGTCCATCAACATTAATTTCTACATTCTCAACATTACCACTACCACCATTAAGAGTAACTGTCCCTTCTATCATACCTATTTTTTCTAATAATACATCATCTATACACCACAACATCCAACTATTAGTTGTACCATTAAAATAGAAACATAACTGGAAATTATCTGAACCAATATTAGAAGGGATAATATCGATTTCTATTGTCCCATATGAATAATAATCAGGTTCTGTTTGTATTTTCCATAATTTTATCCAATTAATGCCATTACTACTTATTGCCACTCCAAACTGATTTCCTCCACAAAGATCCAATAAGCAATATTTAAAACTAAATCTCATACAATCTATATCTAATCCTGCTATTGACCTAAATGGGGTAATCAATCTTTGTATACCACTTATAATCGGTTCACCAGAGAAGTAAGCTTCTGGTGCAATCCCTCCAGCACCCGTAGTGTTAGAACCCATCCAATTATTACCATTATTTACTCCCTCAGTATACCATCCATCAGGAGGAAAACTATCAAATCCTTCATCTATCAGTGGGTCTGTAAATCCTATAAAAACCTGAAAATTATCTTGTGTTTGTTGACCATCAAAATTAATATTGAACTCAAAGTTTGTTATATGCCACTGAGGTGTGAATTCACTGGCAAATATATTAAAAGCCATCTCAGCTTCATCACCACTATTAATACTCCCATAATTCTGTGAAGGTGTATTAATAGTAATATATGTATCATCAGTAGTAAGTTCACCTATTACATCATAAGCAATTGCATTACCAATATTTTTTACTTTAATTATCAAATCAACAGTTTCACCTGGGTCAAATATACAGTTTCCATTCCCTTGACTATCATCTATATGGATGTCAGCATAAATTACATATGGTCCACTTGGTTGAATGATTTGAACTGGCTCACAATAGCGGTAATAATTTTGCTTGGTAATAGTTACTTTCATTGTATTACCTGGCAGCTGGGGTGGAATAGTAATAATAGTAGGTGTGCCAGTTCCTTCCCCCCTACCAATTATTTCTTCATTTACAGTTAGTGCAATGAATGAACCCTCGTTTGCAGTAACAGTGAAAAAATCTACACCACTTAATAATACAGGATCATGGACTACGGTCAAATTTTGTGGCATTTCTGTATAAACAGTTGAGAATGCATCTCCGTGATGGTGGAAAAGATTGTATGTAATAATTTTAGAATTCGCGTTGTAGGGCCAGCTTGATTGTTCCAAGAAGTATTTTCCAGCAGCATTAGCAAAACATGGAAGAATGCCTCTCGGCTCTGGATTTGAACTAAAGGCTGGCATAAATTCGGGCCACATATTGTCATACATACCCCAACAATAAGTATCATTTACAAATGAATAAGAAACCTGTGTTGCAGCTATAATTCCCAATGCTCTGTGCTCGTGTCTGTGGCATGCCTCAGCAAAACACTCAATTGATGAGTTGAATTTACCAGTCAAGCAGTTTATTGAAAATATAAACACCAGATCTTCATTGTTTAATCCTGAAAGATCACTGATATGATAACTTGGTTCACTCCAACCAGTCACCCCACCATGGTCCCTATGTTGAATTATAAAAGCGCCACTGTTGATATCATTGTTTATTCTGGTGGCGTTTCCACCCCAATCTGTAAGATGTGATGGTGTGGCAGGAATATAATTAAGACCATTGGGTCCGAAATAATTTACAATTGTACTTGTATTTTGAGCCGAAGACCAGTACGAAGGAGCCTGACCGTTTGGATATCCTGCATTTTCACGAACAGGATTTTTTCCTAAACCATATTCCCAGAAACCGTTGATTATCTCAGAGCAAAGCTGGAACCACCGGCCTGACTGGTATCCCATAGCTGTAGTTGGATAATTGTAATAATGAGCATTTGTCGGTGGATTTTGTTCGTAATTCAGGAATTTTTCCACTATGATCGCAAGCTCACTTTCATTCTGAGCGGTCATACGAGCAATAACAATATCGGGTAGGTTATCACCGTTAACATCTGCGTAGGGATTGTCAGTAATGTACGTTCCCGAATATGGATGAGGATATTCAAATGAAGTGATTCTATTATTTGCATTTGTGCCGTAATCAGCCATTAATAATATCGCAGCAGGGCATATATCCCAGTTATTGTATGCATTATTGATATAATTCTCGATTGCTGAGGTGCTATTCCCTCCTATATCATCAAGTGTAACAATTCCCGTTTTAATTCCTTGTTTATTTCTGAATATTGTAATAGAATTAGCCCACTGTGCAAATTCAGGTGCATTTGGAATGATAATTAAATATTCAAAACCTGTATCACATGTCCCTGAACCTTGTTGTGAATAATCAATTGTAGGTAAAGATGAATAATTTATTAAAACATCGCTCAACATTGGATCCCACCAGCGACTTCTCAGTCTGTCTTCTCCAAAATGTCCATTCCCACCATTGAAAGATACTACAACATGTAAATCTCTGTAAACAATAAGTTCTTTGGTTATGGGATTATATTGAAAGGGTGTAATTCCAAGTATTACAGCATCAATGCCACGAATTTGCATAGGCTTAGAAATTATCACAGGATTTTCAGGATAGAAAGCATCTTTTGAGTAAATATCAGGATTCTTATCGTATTCTAATGGACCTTCCTCAGTTTCAAGAGGAATGCGAAATGCAGGGGCCATATCAATATCATGGAAAGTTTCAGAGCGTGAATCAATTATTATCACATCAGCTGATGCAGCTTGTGGAATTGCAATATAACGACCCGAACCAGGCAAGTCTGGTGCACCAGCATCATTTGGAAGAAATACTCCGGGAAGATGCAAAGTTTGTAATGTTTCACCATTTATCGCTATATTATCTAATGTAAATTCTTTGATGGAAAAATTTATTTCCACCTCAGTAGAGCTTTCTTGCATTAAAGTGAAACCAGCGTTTCCCCAGCTATCGGGATAAGTTATTACTTCTGCTTCTACTTGTCCAAAATTAATAATTGTATAATTAATTAATAATATGGCTGATATTATAAGTAATTTTTTCATTTTCTTTTCCTCTAAAGCATTTATTTTTTTTTATCTTCACTAATGAATTTAGAATTTATCCTCTCTACTCTTATTGAGGAGAATTATTTTTATTTTCTTTTTATAATAATATTATCATTTCTCCTTTATACCTTAATATACCTATCAGATACATAAAGGCATAAAGAAGAATAACTATACGAATTTATTCTTTCCAATAACAAAGATATATTTCTCATGAGTAGAGAATAATTTAACAGAAAATGTATGTAAAATCTCTAATAAATTGTGGATTGCGGGGAGGGTATTAAATGTAAAATTTCCTGCTTCCAGCAGGATCCCAATAAATCGGGGACAAAAAGAAAATGTGAAAATAGGCATAGAATAGGTATATTGCAATATTTGCAAGTTATCAATCAGTATAATTCTTCTATTTCCCATTTTCTTTTTTCCCTCATAATTATAAATACAATTTAATAAAGATGAAAATAATCTTGTCAAATTTTTCTTGGAAAAAAGTAAATTATACAAAATAGTTCTTTATCTTCCAGTGTATTTCTTGTGTAAATCCTGTGGTAGGAAGAAACCAATTAGCAGAATTTGGGAAGTGTTTTCCAGATGGGCATCACTTCTCCCCAATCACCATTGTTTTTGTTTTTTGGAAAATTTTTCCACTCTGTTTGCCAGTAGCTTCTAAATAAACAATGTAAATCCCGATTGGCACCACCCTCCCATTATCGTCCTTGCAATTCCATATAATAGCACCTTGAGAGCCAATCCACTGCTGGTCAGAAAGCCAACGAATCAGTCTGCCTTTCATATCAAAAATTCGCACATTCACTTTTGATAGAACTTCTGGCAGGTTATACTCAATCAAAACAGATTTTTTCTCTTTCAAAGAAACAGGATTAGGATTAATTGATAATTTTATATGTGGATTCACTTCTTCAATATATAAACTATTTTTTCTGCCTGGAGTCGCACCACAGCTTTGTATAGAACTTTCCCAATTATCCGAATTGTTGCTGTTTATGTTTGGATTTATCCTTTCTAAAGAATTTCCAGAAATCTCTCCCCAATCTGAAAAATAATAAATGCTATCAATTACTGTTCCATATTCATCACAGAGCAAAAGCATATCTTCATCATTGTTTAATGTAGGCAGACCGATTGCAAATCTTGTTGAAAAGGCTGAATCTATTAAAGAATACTTTTGTAAGATTTGCAAAGTATCCGCACAATTCTTTACAATAATAATATATTCCTCTGGCAGAAAAATTGGATTAGCTGACCATAAACTTAAAGTGTCTTTCTTATCCGCCAATTCCCAACCTGAAATATCAATTGGATAGGAGAAATTGTTGTATAATTCCAGCCATTCTGGCTCATCGCCTTTCGGAGCATATTGAATTTCATTGACAGGCATCGGATAATTTTGCGGAGAATTGTAAGTTGTAAATACTATATTATTGGATGTATCTAAATCAAAATTAGAAAAAATCAGAAATCCAAAACGGTAGTAATTCTTCTCATTAATTTCTTTAGGATAAGAGAATTCCTCAGATTGTTCAGCAGAGATAGAAAAGTTCTGGGTCGCAATCTCTTCACCATTATCATATTGAGAATTAAAATTGCTGTCATTAAAAAATATCGCTTCCGCATCTTCAATATCATTGAACCCAACATTAGTGCAGATTCCTGATAATGTGAGAATATTTCCATTTAATTCTTTTGTTAAAGATGAAGCATATAGGTCATAATCCTTGGGTGTGATACTGTTAACTCTTCCGGGAGTTGCCCCACAACTATCTATTGAAACTCCCCAATTATCGGAAACATCTTCAAAAGGATTGATTCGCTCAAGTGAATAATTGTCTTCAAAATCAATTGCTTGGTCAGAATAGAAAACAGAATCAAGGATTGTGTAATATTTATCTGCAAATATAACCTCATCTTCATCATTATTTAGATTGGACCAACTATAGGTTTGGAAAAATAACATATTATTGTCATAATAGTTTTTTACTGAGATAGTGTCATTACTTACTACAGCAAAAGAATTGGCAGCCAAAATTTTATCTGAACTAATAGTATTCCAATTTATTCCTGAGTCTCTTACATGCCAATTCTTGAGAGAAAAGTCTTTCTCGGAACGATTATAGATTTCAATCCACTCCACATTTGGAGAAATAGGAACAAACATAATCTCGCTGATTATAATTGGGGTTCTGCCCACGAGAAAGGAACTGGAAATTGAATTGTTGGTAGTCTGGGTATCTCCAGAGAAGAATATCTGAACGGCTATTTTATAGAGTCCATTGGTAAAAATCCCTAAAGAAGTTTCAATAGAAATAGTCTCTTCTGAGGGTATTGTATCACTAATAATATCCTCAAAAAACAATGTGTCTTCAACAAAAATTTTGTATCTGCAACTATCGGGTGGAACTGATATAGGTGAATTATTTTTTATTTCAAAAGAGAGGTAAACTTCATCAAGAGTATCTGGATGAACAGGAAGAACTGAAACAGAACCGACCTCTAAATCCTGTGCCATAAAATTTGGCCCTCCTGGTGTTGGATTATCACAATCGTAAAAGTCGTTTTCACAATTATCCGTATCAAAGCCATCTGGAAAACGCATTAAGGAATGACCTGAAGGCACATCAGGTGCAAAATTTGTTCCCACTTGATGAGTATCATCATAAAGTTCATTTGAATTATTATCGTCATAAAGTATTGTATCAATTGTATCGCCTTCTGCTGAAATGATTCTTACTCCATCCGTAGCTGTTCCAGCATTTTGGAAAGCAAGCGAGGCAGTCAAATCTGCATTTGCAACATTTGATTCTCCAATAAGAAGAAAATTACCAGAAGCAAGAGAAATATCTGGAAAAGTAAAACATTCTGCAAAATAATTCCCAGCTTTCTCTATTTGCCAATTTTCAAGATTGATAGAAACAGTATCAGCATTATACAATTCTATCCATTCATTTCCAGTATCTGAACCAGCAGGGTCATATAAAATCTCATTGATTTTTATATCTTGTGCGGATAAAACAGAAGTTGTTAAAATCAATAAAGTCATTAGTGTTGAAATAAAATATGATTTTTTCTTATTTTTCATCATTTTCCTTATAATTAATTTTAAAGCTCTTACTAATTATTTCCAATCCTATAAGTGCCCGCAGCTTTTCGCCTTCTGGGAAAAATACAGAATTATCAATCAAATATGCTATCTTCTGCTTTTCATCATAGAAAGCAAAACTGACAAATGCTCCTCCAATAAAATAATCTGGATTTTGCCATCTGCCAGAAAGTTTGTAGCCATTATAAGATAGAAATTGTGTTTTCTCTTGAGTCACATCTTCAGAAGAGAATTCATCGCCTTCATAATATTTTTTACCTAATTCCAGCCTTTTATTCCAGAGCCATTCTTTATTCACATTATTTTCTGGCATATTCTCCCAATATACTGCTAAAAATCTATCTGGATGCTTTTCAACACGAAGCAGGTAAGATACAAAGTGATTCTCATCATCTCTGCGAAACGGAATATATTGGTTTGGTAGTTCAAGATGCCAGGGATAATGCTCTTTTTGATATTCAATCTCTTCCTTATTCAAACCAGGTTTATAGATAAGATTCTTAATACGCTCAATCTCCCTATTCCTATAAATCTTAAATATTATATTTGATTTTTCAAAAGTATAAAGTAAAAGAGTTTCAATATCCTTTCCAATCACAAAAACCACTGCTTGATTCTGAGACCAGTTATCATTAACTGCAATAATATCCGCAGGGATTAAGTCTGATAAAGAAGAAGTCTGTTCTGGTAGAATAGATTTTACATATTGAGATGTGGGTTTATTTGAATTTGTATCACATAGAAAAAGCAAATTTGCAAATTTATAATAATTTTTGATTTGTAATATGTCTTCTCTTTGAACAGTAAATAGCCTCTCATTAGTTGTTGTGAAAAATTTTCTTTCAAGTGATTTAAGAATCTCTAATTTGCCATAATCCCATACCCTGTCATCAGCAAATACAAATATAACGCTTGACTTGCCCCAGGAAATCGGTTTTCTTATATCGGTAGAAGATTCCTGAGAAAATTCAGATTTACCACATCCGTAAATACCAAGTATTATAATCAAAAAAGCAGATATTATAATTTTATCTCGCATATAATCTCTCCCTGATTTGAAACACATAAATTATTGCAGAAAACCAGGTAATAACAGTTACTAAAATAAATGCAATTAATATAATATTTTCAATTACTGATGATTTAGGAAGAAAACTCTTATAGAAAAGTGAGAAAATAATTGTGGACATTTGAGCGGTAGTTTTAATCTTACCGAATATATTAGCTGCCAAATAAATCTTTCTTTTAATTAGATGATTTCTGAGCAGCGTCATAAATAGTTCTCTTGCTAATATCAGAAGTGTCAGCCACCAATATATTAATCCCCAGAATGTCAAAATAATTAATGCAGAGGCTACTAAAACTTTATCAGCTAAAGGGTCTAGAATCTTACCAAAACTTGATACATATTTAAATTTCCTCGCAATTATCCCATCAAATGTATCGGTTAAAGAAGCAATTATAAAAACCACCAATGTAGCAAAATAATATTCCTTAATTGCAAAGTCAATAAATAAAGGAATAAGAATTATCCTGAATAAAGTAAGGACATTAGGGATTTGACTTTTAAATCCTTTTACTTTTTCCACTAAATTAACCTTTCAAATGAATAATCATATTTTGGTTTTGTCTTTAGAAATCAAATTTAAAAAGCAAATAAAAACATATACTCCCAAAAGACAAAAAACTCCATACCATCCAAAATTTAGCTTCAATATTTGAATATCAAACAATTGATAGATTTTATCCTGCAAAAAATAGATTGGAATTAAAAGGCTTAAGAAAATTACTAAAAACAAAATAACTGTCTCAATAAGTAAATGCGGAATTTTATACAAATGTTTGTAGCCTTTTTGTTTCCATAGTCTCCACTTCTCTTTCTGGCGGTTTCTTATAAGTCTTCTGAACAAAAAAAGTTGAAAACTTGCTACAAATATGATAATGAAAAATGGATAATACTTATACTGATATAATAATGATTTAATCTTCCCTAATCTGTTTATTTCACTTTTATTATAATCAACACTTACAATTCGTGGGTCACTTGAAAATCGGTCTATCATTTGCAGAAATTCTTTTAAAGAGAACTCTTCCCCGTTAATAGTCAAAACGATATAATCTGAAAGATTTTCAGGCATAACCCATTTTTGTAAGTTTGATAGGTCAAATTCCTTCTCTAATTTTACAATACTTTCTAATCCTGTAATTAAACTAAACTTATTTATTATTTTATATTTCATCAATAAATCTTGAATGAGTCTTTCTGTATCTGTATTTGGAGTAAGATACAATATTAGAGAGGAGGATAAACAGTCATCAATTTTTTTCTCAATTTTTTCTTCTGCATAGTAAACGCCCAAAACAGCAACAGATGCAATAATAATAGTCAACCAAATAAAGATAAGATGCCCAATTAATGCCTTATATTGTTTTCCAAATAAATAGAACATTTTACTCATTATAATCTCTTTATTTTTGCAACGAAGAGATTGCTTTTTCCAATAATTTTTTTATAATTGGCTGA
>CAYNOU010000044.1:0-23163 GCA_964398885.1 uncultured Candidatus Cloacimonadota bacterium
TCAAACTGACGAAACAAGCTAATTAACTTTTATTTCTATATAGTTGACTCCTTTATATTTTTTTTCTTACCACGAAGGCACAAAGGCACAAAGATTATAAAATATATTTTTTAATAACATTTTTAATTGATAAACTTGAAACTAATATTATTTCTTTGTGTCTTTGAGACTTTGTCATTGATCATTTAATTTTTTACCACGAAGACATAAAGGCACAAAGATTATAAAATATATTTTTTAATAACATTTTTAATTGATAAACTTGAAACTAATATTATTTCTTTGTGTCTTTGAGACTTTGTCATTGATCATTTAATTTTTTACCACGAAGACATAAAGGCACAAAGATTATAGAATAATTCTTTTAATGCCATCTTTAATTAAAGGCACATTAAAGTTTATAATAAATCCGAGTCTTTTTCCGGTTAATTTTAAATAACTGAGTATTTGAGCTTCCCAAACGGGATTCATTCCTTCAACAGATTTTATCTCACAAATAATTAGCTCTTCAACGAGAACATCTATTCTAAGGCCTTCATCAAAAGTTATTTCATCATATACAATGGGAATATTTACCTGTCTTCGATTCTTTAGACCATTTTTAGATAACTCGTAACAAAAGCACACTTCATAAATTTTTTCAAGTAATCCTGGACCTAATTTTTTATGTACTTGATATGCAGCATCAACAATTTTTTTCGCAATAAATTCTTCTTTTTCTGAAATAGGTTTAAAATTCATATTATTTCTTTGTGTCTTTGAGACTTTGTGGTCGTTTAGTTTTTTTGCCTTTTGAGACAGCCACTCTTGCATGACGCAATACTTTGTCATTCAAAAGATAGCCATTTTTAACATTATCAAAAATTATATTTTCATCATATTTTTCATGTTCCACACAAACTATCGCATCATGCAAACCTGGATTGAATTCTTTCCCGATAGTTTCCATCTTTTTCAGACCTTGTTTTTCCAAAATACTCTTCATTTGGTCATAAATCATTTTAATAACTTTCTGATAGTTTGCAGGAACTTTTTCATCCTTTGCAGATTTGATTGCCAATTCTAAATGTTCATATACATCAATAATTTCTAAAAGAAGCGCTTGATTTGCATTTTTTATCCAGTCAATTCTTTCTTTAATATTTCTTTTTCTGAAATTCTCAAATTCAGCTACAGCCCGCAACCATTTATCTTTATAAAATTCTACCTCTTCTTTTAATTTAGCATTCATTTGAGTTAAGCTTGGAGTTCTACTTTTCTTTTCAGTGGTTTTAGCTTTTCTATGTTTAGTAACGGTTTGTTTATTTTTTTCAATTTCCTTCTCTTGCATATTGATGCTCCCTTTTAATAAATGGCATTACAGTCCCTTTTGTCGTCATTTCAGTAATCATACGAGATGCAAAACAAATCATAGGAATATTTTCACGATAGTTCATTCTTCTTGTTCCCAGAATGCCAATAAAACCCGATAGGTCCATTACTTGATACTTACCAAAAATTAATACAAGCTCAGAGTAATCATGGCTTTTTATTTCCTCTCCCATTAAAATAGTATAATCATTTTGTTCATATTTCTTAAAGATTTTTATAAAATCATTTTGATTATTTATAATTCTCAAAAGCTGAAGAATTTTCTCTTTAGAGCCGAATTCTGGTTGGCTCAAGAAACCCAGATTACCATCAAATCGTATGATATAGGGACTAAGTTTATTTATCACATTTTTAATTTCTGAAAATATTTCAAAGAGAATAGTTTGTCGTTTAGAGCGGGATGATTCAAGTTCTTTGTTAAATTGATTTTGAATTTGATAAATCTGTAGGCCTGAAAATCTATTATTGAAATATCTAACCATAGCAGAAATTTGTGCATTAGAAATATTGTGTGAATTTGGCACAATAATGGTTTTTTCAAGCCCACCATCAAGACTGATTACTAAAAGAAGTTTATCACCTTCAATCTTAAAGATATTTAGTTTTTTTAGAATTCCAGAAGAAAAATCAGGCTCAGCTATAATGCTTAATTGTCCTGAAACATTTGCCAGGAATCTAAGAATAGAAGTAAACATCAAATCAATACTTTGAAAGTTGTGCGAAAGAAGAACTTGCATCATTTTGATTTTCTGTTCAGGTATATCCCTATCAAAATCAAGTATGTCATTTATATAAAATTTATATCCTTTTTCAGTCGGTATTCTGCCAGCAGATGTATGGAGTTGTTCAATAAAACCATTTTCAGTTAACACAGCCATCTCGTTACGAATAGTTGCTGGACCCACATTAAAATCATAATTATCTGATATAATCTTTGAGCTCACAGCCTGAGTAGTTTTGAGATGCTCTAAGATTATAGCTTTAAGAATTTCTTTCTGCCTTTTTGATATTTCGCTTTTTTCTGAAAAATCAGTTCCAACTGAAAATTTATTTTCTTTTAACATTTTATCCCATTCTCTATCACTCTTTATTTGAGAGTGCTAAATTTAACTATAATTTAAGCTTCATTCTTTCAATGTCAAAGTTTTTTAAGGGTTTTCTCTTAAAAACTATAGATATGAATAACTTAACATGAAATTCTGTTATATAAAGTTTGTTGCCTCTATTTTGCATTTCATTAAAAATTGTACCTGTCCATTTTGAAAGATAACTGTAAAATAAAGGTCTCAATCCATTAATGTTTGAGACCTTTTTCTCGTCACCAAACTGAAGCTCGAGGACGAAGAGTAAAGTCCTTATCTCCCTATACCCTTATTCCCCTATATCCTTATTTCTCTATATCCCTACCTCCCTTTAAACGGCTTTTCCTTCCTGAAATCAGGCACAAAATCGGTAAAATCAGATTCCGTTTTGAAGCTATAATGAAATTGTACAAGCATATTTTTGAATCCTAAACTCATAGCATGTTCATAAACCTGTTTAAACTCATCAGAGGTTATCCTACGATTTAAAAAACTAATATCCTCATTTTCTGAATTTACTTTAAACCTTTGTGCTGGATAATATTGCGACATCAAACTAACAGGAAGGTTTTTCCCAAATTCTAAAAAAAGAGTTGTCAGAATATCGATTGAATTTTTCACATTTTCTGGTAAAATCAAATGCCTTACTAAAACACCATTTTTAGCGATTGTTGTATTATTTTCAAAGGAGTCTAAAAAGCCTTTTTGCCTTATCATTTCTGAAATTGCTTCAATCGCAATCTCGGGATAATCGTCACAATTAGAAAGTTTTTTACTCAAATTACTATCTGAATATTTAAAGTCTGGCATATAAATATCGGCATAATCATCTATTTTTTTTAGTGATGATATCTTCTGATAGCCCGATGTATTGTAGAGAATTGGAATATTAATTTTTCTTTTACGAAGTGATTTTACTATTTCAATTGTATGCGGGAAGAAATGGTCAGGGGTAACAAAATTTACATTATGGATTTTGTGAATATTATACATTTTTTCAATTTCATCAACAACTTCAGGAACAGACCAGATTCGTCCCATTCCTTCAATAGATATTTGATAATTCTGGCAGAATAGACATTTCAAAGAACATCCTGTAAAAAATACAGTACCCGAGCCATTAATTCCAGAGATAGGAGGTTCTTCTCCGAAATGTGGACAGATACTGGAGATTTTGAGTTTGTCAGATTCTCCACAATACCCTAACTCCCCTCTGGTCCTGTCTACTTTGCAATTACGTGGGCATAGCTGACATTCATTATAATTATTCATTTGCTTTATTAACCATAGAGAACACTGATTCACCCCGTGTCCCGATGTATCGGGGTCTCGGAGCTGGCAGATGGGAACAAGAGTTGGTTTTGTTAGGGAGAAATATACGGATTTAGTTGAATATTATGCTTTGGGTTGCTTCATAATAACTGTTCTAAGTGGGAAAGGTATTTCAATTCCTTCTTCCTTGTATCGTTTAGAAAGTCGTTTGATAAACTCGTGACGAAGTAAAAATTTATTTACATATTCGGTAACATAAAGAATGATTGCAAAGTTTATGCTTGATTCTCCAAATGAACGATACCTTATAATTGGGTCAGTTTTTGATGATAAATCTTTAAACTCTTTCATAACTTCTCTGGCTACATCTAATGTTACACTTTCTACAAATTCGAGGTCACTGTCATAACTCACGCCGACTTCGATAGGTACTGACATATCTTTCTGCGGTAAATTGTAGTTTGTTACAATAAGTGAAGCAAGTTTTGAGTTTGGAATTACAATAATATTATTTCCAAAAGCTTTAATAGTTGTATTTCTCCAGTTTATGTCTGTCACATATCCTGCTTCACCAGAGGAAAGTTGAATAAAGTCTCCTTTTTTAATTTGACCTGAAGCAATAACTTGAAATCCAGAAAAGAGATTTGAGAGTGTATCTTGCAAAGCCAATGCTACAGCCAAGCCTCCAACTCCTAATGCGGTCAGAATTGGAGTTATTGCAATACCTAAACTTTGTAGGATGATTAGAGCGCCAATGACGAGAATGATGCCTTTTGTTATATTTTTGAATATACTTGTACTGGCAAGAGTTCCTCCAGATTTCTTGCCATACTGTTCTACAAATCCAGCAAGCATTTTTGCAAGAACAATAGTAACTGAAAAGATAATTAGCACCAAAAGAATCTTATGCAAAACTATCAGCACATTAGAAGATACAGAAGCAAACGGTAAGGCAATATAAACACCAATAATAAATCCCCATAAAATTAGCATTCCTTTAATAGAGTTGATAATAATATTGTCGCCTTCCCATGCTGTTTTTTTGGCAATTTTCATTAGACTTACAAAAATGATTTTCTGCAAAATTATACCTACTAATGTAAACCCGATTACGATAGAAATTGGAAAGATAATGGATTTTAAGTTAGATAAGAAGTTTATCATATAAAATCTCCTTTCCCTTCTCCGATTTTGTTGAATATACATTTTTTTTTATATTATTCTTAACAGCGGTTGTTGAAATACCATCTGTTCTTTTTAGGTAAACCACCTCGCAATAATCTCTTAGAAAATCAAATTTCCCTTCCCAGTCATCACCCATTACAAAAATATCAATACCATACTCTTTAATATCTTCTATTTTCTGTTCCCAACTTTTCTCAGGAATAACCTTATCAACATATTTTATTGCTTTAACAATTTTGGAGCGGTGTTCATAAGGATAGACACATTTTTTCCCTTTTACAGCGTTAAATTCATCTGTTGAAACTGCAACTATCAAATAATCCCCAAGCCGTTTAGCTCTTTCTAATATTCTTAAATGCCCGTAATGGAACAGGTCAAATGTTCCATAAGTAATTACTTTTTTCATAGGTTCTACTCGTATAATTCAAATTCAACCGATAATTAATATTCCTTAGCCTTTTCTTCTCCTGCAAGAATTCTAATTCCAGCTTCAGCCATTGCTTCCATTTCTCCCTCACCCGGGAAAATATAAATCGGAGCGATAAATTCAGTTCTCTCTTTCAGCCATCTGGTCAGATGTTTATCATATGCTAAACCACCTGTTAGGAATATGGCATCTACTTTGCCTTTTAGAACTGTTGCACATGCTCCTATTTCTTTTGAAATTTGATAGGCCATTGCAGAATATATCTGTTCAAATTTTTTGTCACCTTGTTCAATTTTTTTTGTAATCTCTATCCCATTATCCGTACCTAAATAAGCAATAAGCCCGCTCTTTTTACAGAATTTATTTTCTATTTCAGCCTTTGTATATTTTCCAGAGTAGCATAGATTGACTATCCCTTGTAACGGAAGTGCACCTGCTCTTTGTGGTGAAAATGAGCCCATTCCTAAAAGTGCATTATTAACATCTACTACTCTACCATTCTTCATTGCTGCCACACTAATACCACCTCCCATATGTACTGCAATTAGATTACATTCCTCAAGAGGCTTCCCAATTTCTTTTGCGGTTTTTCTTGCTATTGATTTTATATTCAATGCATGGAAAAGGCTTTGTCTTTCTATTTCTGGTACACCAGATATTCTTGCAATATCTTCCATCTCGTCCACAGTTACAGGGTCTACAATGAATGAGGGAACACCGATTTTATCAGCAATAGATTTTGCTATAAATGCGCCCAAATTTGAAGCATGTGCTCGTCCCCAAAAGGACTTATCTTTTAAATCAGCAAGCATTTTTTCATTTATCCTATAGGTTCCACTCAGGACAGGACGGATCAATCCTCCTCTTCCTACAACTGCATGAATAGAAGAAATGTGGATATTATTCTCTTCAAGTGATTGTTCCACAATGTTTTTTCTGAATTTAAATTGGTTAATTAACTCACCAAATTTTGCAAGTTCTTCCGGGTTATGTTGTAAGTTCTTCTGAAATACCAACTCACTATCATCAAACACAGCAATCTTTGTT
The DNA here is from genome assembly GCA_964398885.1 of uncultured Candidatus Cloacimonadota bacterium. Classification (GTDB taxonomy): domain Bacteria; phylum Cloacimonadota; class Cloacimonadia; order JGIOTU-2; family JGIOTU-2; genus JAGMCF01. The sequence goes on from CAYNOU010000044.1 coordinate 6,385, forward strand.
GAAGTAGAACCAGGATTAATTACCAGAATATGATATTTAGGCATATTTCCTCCAATTTTTTGCATATTTGAAATGATGTAGAAAAATTGGTCAATAAAAAAACCCCCGATTTATCGGGGGTTTTTAATAATAAATGTTTAGAATGTAAAGCCAACCTGAAGAGCGAGTGCATCACTGCAATTAGTAAAACCTAGGTCGGTTTTATCTAAGGAGTCAATATTGTACTCAAGTTTAATAAATGCATCTTCTCTAGGTTGAATATTTACTCCAACTATGATATTATACTCTTCCATTCCATTCTTTGAGAAGTACCCTCCATACGGAGTAACTTTGTTTAAGATAGGAGCATTAAATCCAGGAACATAAGTGGCAAGGAACCAGAGGTCAAGGTCATCAGTATTATCATCTCCATCATCAAGATTATAGGCTTGAAAATCTAATTTTACCATATCTTTCAAAGTATAACCTATATCAAAACCCCAATCAGTGAGAGCATCATAAGTATCGCTGATTGCGTTCGGTATTCTTAGAGAAGCACCAATATCAGCACCTTTTATATAGGTTGTGGCTGCACGAAATCCAAGATGCATGCCAGCATCTGTCAAACCAGTAGCTGTAAGCTCACCCGGGTCAGCCCAGTAAAAGATTAACTTGTGCGTATTACAGATGTTTCCAGACAGCTTTACCATTAAGTCACTCCCAAAAGTCTCTGGCTGCAGTATGCCTATATTTTTAGAAGCTAAACTTGATACATCACCAAAAGGATATACAATTTTTCCGATTACTAAATCAATAGATTTCAAACAAGAAATCCTTGAATTGAATAAATTAAGACTTTTCCATGCTGCCTTTACACCTAATGCACATCCTGCAACAACTGGTGTCAAATCTAAGTCAACTGCATAGTCATCACCTGTCCAATATAATCTAAGCTGATTTAAATGCCAGAATTTCTGATGTAATTCTGTAGTAACTGGATAGTAGATGCTTGCCTCATGTGCTAATGCTATTGAACTAAGCAAAAGTAAGGAAATTGTTAATAATGCCAACTTTTTCATTAGTATCTCCTTTTCCCGATCCGTTCAGGCTTCCCGATGAAATCGGGGAGACCAATAAATCGGGATTATTTTTAATATAATCTTAAGAAACTATTTACCAATTACTCATACCCCGATAAATCGGAGTGAAAATGAAAATCACACATATAATCCGAATTAAAGATAATTCAAAGAAGAATTCATTAATGAAGAACTACAATACCAAAAAAATATTCATAAAAGTTCTTTGTCAATTTTTTATTTTTAAAAATTTTACTCCGAGGGAAATACGGTGACAATTGCTTAAATCATTATTGCTTTGAAAAGCGTAATTTAAACTAAATTGCTTATATGAAATTTCAACACCTGCTGTAGGATATTTCCTATCAAATCCAGCATATAATTTTAAGAATTTAGAGAAATTAATTTTTAATCCTGCATGGAAATCTGCACTTACATTCTTATAATGCAGTTGAGCTGCTGATTTTCTCCCCTCAAGAAATATATCTGATTGAAGAGACAAAGTTGCAGGTTTGACAAGAATCGGAAAAGTAAAATCTATTCCTATTCCTGCAAAAATATTTGGGTTCACTCTTTCTGTATTACCATTATTCCACCAGATTGGAGTTCCAAAAATATCTCTTATATTTATTCCAAACCTAAAAGTTTTACTTGCTTGTAACAATAAACCAATATCTAAACCAAGTCCTGATGCAGAAATATTTCCGATATCTTTATAAATGATTTTGCTACTAACTCCCCACAATACTTTTGATGAGAGCATTGATGAAAATGCAACATATCCGGCATAATCTGCATCGCTTACATATTTATCTAATTTTGGAGGATTTTCTGAAGAGCAAGGTAGTGTGTCATTTTCTAATATAGTTAATGGAATTCCAGAGATACCCATTCTTGTGAGTAAAAATCCTATGTGTGTTTTGTTATCAAATGGATATGTGAGTGCAAAAGAATCGTATTTAAGGTTTCCAGCATACTCTTCAGAATGTATAATGATAGAATTTATATCTTTGGAGTATTGCATTCCTGCAGAGTTCCAATAAATTGAAGTAGGGTCATCTGCAATTGATACAAATGCATTTCCCATACTTTTTGCTTTAACACCTACACCGAGGTTTAGGAAAGCACCTGCATACTTTTCAGCTGAAAGATTTGCAGCAAAAAGAAAAGTTAATACGATAACCAATATTTTGTAGTGATTTTGCCACGAAGTCACAATCCCCGCGGACGCGGGGACACTAAGATTATTAGAGAAATATCTTTTAACACCATTTTTTAAAAATTTAGAACCCATATTTATCCTTTGTGCCTTTTCACCCTTCGCAGTAGCACTGCTACGGAGAACGGGCGTGACTTGGTGGCTAATTCCTTCATAATACCGTTACATAATTTGAAATTATTCTTTTTAACTTACCATTGTCAAAAGAAATGGTAAGTTTTGTCAAATCTCCATCGCCTTTAATGGACAAAATCATCCCTTTGCCAAAATCAGGATGTGAAATTTTTTGTCCTACTCTAAATTTAGAGTGATTGGTTTTCCAGTCAACTTTTCTTTTGTTAAATTGATAGAAACTATCTGGATACTCTTTATCTAATTCTGAAGTTAGTATAAATTTATCAAAATACTCATCACTAATTTCATTTAGAAACCGTGATGGAAAATTTGTAACATAAGTATCAAAATAGCGTCGGGAATTTGCATACGAAATTGTTAACTCTTTTATAGTTCTGGTCATAGCAACATAAAAAAGTCGTCGTTCTTCTTCAATCTGAAAAGTACTTTCCATTGAATTCCGATGAGGAATAAGTCCATCTTCTACACCAACAATAAACACATAAGGGAATTCTAAGCCTTTAGCATTATGCATTGTCATTAAGAAAACAAGGTCGTCTTTATTGCCTGTCCTATCAATATCAGATATAAGAGAAATATTTTGCAAATATTCAATAAGGTTAGGCTCAATTCCATATTCTTTTAGATAACTTTCATAAAAATCCTCAGTTGAGGCAATGAATTCCTTTATATTATCGGCTCTGGTTTCACCTTTTATTAGTTCTTCTTTTTGATAGATATCAATAAGATTCAATTCTTGCACAACTTTTTTAATAAGGTAATTCAGTGGTTGAGTTTCTGATATTTTTTTGAATTTTCCTAATAAGGAGTAAAAGAAATTTAGTTTATTGCAAAATGTAGAAGACAAATCCTTTATTTCGTCAATTTTTTGAAGAGAATTAAACAAAGAAATATTTTGATGAGCAGCAAAATCAAGCAGTCTATTTATTGTAGCCTTCCCAATTCCTCTTTTGGGAAAATTAATAATTCTTAAGAGACTCTCATTATCGTTTGGATTTGCTAATACTTTTAGATAAGCTAAAATGTCTTTAATCTCTTTTCTTTGAAAGAAATTAACTCCACCTACAATCTGATAATTGATATGGTCTTTAATAAATTGTGTCTCAAATAGTCTTGATTGAGCATTTGTACGATAGAATACTGTAATATCCCTATACCTGGCTTTTTTATTTTTAACTAATTCTTGAATTTTTCTTGAGATGAGAATAGCCTCATGCCTTCCATTTTGAACTTCATATAATTTAATTCTTTTCCCCTTCTTTTTAGCAGTCCACAATTCCTTTTTATGTCGTAATTCATTATGAGAAATTAGTTCGTTAGCTGGAGAAAGTATAAACTCAGGAGAGCGATAATTTTGTGTCATATAGATTTTTTTAGTATTTTCATAATCATCTTCAAAAGAAAGAATATTTCTAATATCAGCGCCACGCCAGCTGTAAATTGACTGGTCATCATCACCTACAACACAGATATTTTTATGGGATTTTGCAAGCAAGTATGCAAATTGATATTGTGCAAAGTTTGTATCCTGATATTCATCTATCATAATATAGTGAAATCTATTTTGGTACTTTTTCAAGATTTCAGAATGTTTTTGAAAGAGGTCAACTGTGTATAAAAGCAAGTCATCAAAATCAACCCCATTATTATCTAATAGATATTTCTGATAATTTTCATAGATTGAAGCAATCACTTTTGAATAATAAGAGTTCTCATCAATAATATAATTTTTGTCCCGATATATCGGGATGAGATTATTTTTTTGATTAGAAATAATTTCTAATATCCTTTTTGGCGGGAAATTCGTGTCAGGCAAGTCTAATTTTTTAATTACATTTTTCATAATATGAAGCTGGTCATCTTCATCAAAGATAGTAAAGTTTGATGTTAAAGGAATCAGGGAATATTCTGCACGCAAAATTCTTGCGCACATAGAATGGAAAGTTCCTATCCAGAGATTGCGAGTTGAAATCTCTCCTGCCAGAAGGTGTATTAACCTTTCCTTCATTTCATTTGCTGCTTTATTTGTGAAAGTTACAGCAAGAATATTATATGGATTTACTTTTTTTTCTGATATTAAATATGCAATCCGATGGACAATGCATCTGGTTTTGCCACTACCGGCACCAGCAAGAATCAAAACTGGTCCTTCTGTGCATAAGACAGCTTCTCTCTGTTTGTTATTAAGTGGTGATAGAATCTTACTTTTTGCAAGCATGTTAATGTGGCGGAGTTATAGTCTCAGAATAATGTCCTTCTAAAGTATCAGGGCAAAGGATATATGAGGACACTTTAAACCATCTATAATAATATTCAAACCAAGCTTCATCCACACTGAAAGTAGTATCCTCTTTGCTATAATTTTGTTTGATGCGGTCATATTTTCCGTAATATTTCTGAGCTGCGTAAATATAATATCCATTTGCATAATAAATACTATCGTTTTCTATTGTAGCTGCCACATTCCATGTAAGTGTGATTTCATCATTTGCAAACCAAAGAGTATCAATATCTGGCGGATATTTGCCGGAAATTACTGGATCAAAAGGACCTCTTTCTAAGGAGCATGAAATTAAAAGTGATAAAGCTGCAAGAATTAATAAAAATATTTTATCTTTCATTTTTAAAACTGTATGCTAATTCCTTGTGGAGTTAGGGATAGTTCTACATCTTTATATTCTAATTTTAGCTTTTCCCAGAGGTTACGATTATAATTTTCTGTTGCCTGGATTACATCTAAAATGGTATATCCCCAGACTATAGCACAGAATCCTATCAGAATTTGAGAAGTTTTATATGAAGAATTTGCATCTGTATAATATTGTTGCATTTTATCTATTTGATAAGGAGGGGTTTTATACTTGTCATAACTATCCATCGCTTTATCATAGAAATATAACGAGCTTCCAGCCAGGAATATTTGTAAACCTAATAATATTTCTCCTTTGGTGTAACTTTTAGCGGAAAAATGTCCCCAACCAGGCGCTAATACAGATTTTAGACAATTTGCAAGATGAGATTGTTTTTTTTCTTCATATAATTCGTAGATTTTTAATTCATGACGAAATCTTTCTCGTGATTGTTTCCATTCTATTATTGAATTCCAATCATATTTGTTCTCTAATGGTATAATGGAATTTTTTTCATTACTATTTAAGTCAGTATTTTTTTCTAATGCGAAAGTGTTATTTGCGAAAAGTGATATTGTTAAAACCACTATTACAAAATTGAACAGATAGATTCTTTTCATTTGTAAATCCCTTTTTTGCCACGAACCACACGAACTAACACGAACAATATTCTATTCATAAAATTAAACCTATTTAAAATTATTAGTAATTTTCATAATCCTTTGTGTCCCGATTTGTTTTCGGGACATGTAGGCTTCATTTGAGAAAATCCTCAGTTTCTTTATTTAATGCCATAATGTTACCAGTTTCTAATTTAACAAGCCAGAAAAGAAAATAATTGTCCTCTGGAGTGATAATTGAATATCGGACTTCATAGCTATTTTTTGCAGGTGAACGAAACACTTGCCAGTGAGTAATTTTAATATCCTTACGAGAAAATTTTTTAAATGACTCCTCTTCAGCTTCTCCAATTTTCTTTACAATAGCTCCATTATTATAATTTTTTATAAGTTCTACAGCATATCTTTCTGGGTCAGTTGTGATTCTTATCCAAGTATATGAATTATTTATCTTTTTCTTTATGGATGAGATTTTGTCTAATTGATATGCATTAGTGTAAATATCCATTGCTTTTTGATATTCTTTATCTTCAAAATATTTATCACCCTGGATAACTAATTCATTAGCTTTTTTAATATTTGCTGCAATGTCTTGCGCATAACTAATTTTTTCTAAAGCCAATTCATAGTTTTCTATAATATTTAAAGTTGCTTTATAAGAATTTATTGCCTCATCAATTTTTCTTTGTGCTAATAGTTTATCTCCATTTTCAATATGAAATAAGCAAATCTGTTTTAGTTTATCTAATACAGCCTGAGTTAATTGGGTATTATATTGTTCAGCTAGTCGGAAGTTTTGCTCTGCTTCTACTAATTTACTATCTTCTAATAAATTTTCTGCCAATGAGAAGTAAACATTACCGACAAGAAATTTGATTTCGTTTTTGTAATCTGCGGGATACTTTAAATATTCAAACAAATTTTCTAAAGAGGAGTTGAATTCATTATTCTTCCACTTTTTCTTGGCATCTTCAATAAAGGCTGGCATATACTTATTAACAATCATTTTAGATGATAGAAAAGATTCACTTTCCGGGAAATTATATTGCAAAGTTTGATATATTTTGTATGATTTTTCTGAACTATTTCTAATTTCAAACTCAATCTTAATTTTTGTATATAGAATTTCGGGGATTAATTCAGAATCCCATAGATTATCAATAATAAAATTTAGATAATCGTAAGCAGAATCATAATCCTTTTTCTGGATATAATTTGTAGCAATTTCATAATAGCAATTATCTAAACTCTTATCTGCCTTGTCAGAATTGGCAAGAAAAAGAAGGTCTGCTGCGGCTTTGTAGTTTTCTTTTTCCATCTCCATTTTTCCCAATTCATAATAACACTCTGAACGGTAAAATTTTGCTTTTACTTTCAAGGCTGGATTGCCTTCCTGTAAAATAAAACCATCAAATTCTTCAATTGCTGATTTGTATTCTTGATGTCTGTAAGTTTTAAGAGCGGTTTTATATGGAAGATTAGTACAAGATATGATAAACGAAATAAAAATTATGCATACATACTTTTTCATATTTAGCTTTTAGAAAGTAAATTCCTCTGCTTCTTGCGTAATTGATTTTGTGTGATTATAATTGGAATATTATCTAGTTTTCCTCCAAAGAACAGGAAAATTATTGCAAAAATTATCGTTGTTGCTAATGTTAAAAATTGATTATTAACTCCAAAGATTATTACGGTTATCAGAACAATTACGATATTAATAAGATATACCATAAGTGCAGTTACCCTTATGGAGCCGGTAGCTGTTCCGATTCTATGGGTTGAGTGGTCTTTACCACCTTCAAGTATGTTTCTACCATCTCTCTGACGAGTGAAACTTACTAATGAAATATCAAAAATTGCGTAAGAAAGTAATAAAATTGGTAATAGTGATGTAAAATTCACTGTGTAATTTATAATAATTTGACTTAGTAATGCAATACCCAGAACTGCGAGAGTATAGCCTATTAGCATACTTCCAGCATCGCCAAGAAAGATTTTTGCAGGATGAAAATTATGAAAGAGAAATCCGAGACAAGACCCTATGAAGATAACCGATATAAGCGAAAGAAAATGATTATGTGATAAGATTCCTGTTGCAAAATAACCTGAGCCCAGGATAGCTGCCATTCCAGCAGTAATTCCATCCATATTGTCTAAAAAATTAAGAGCATTCATTAAACCAACCATCCAAAGTAGTAATATTGGAATAGTAATGAAAGGTGAGCCTAAAATATTAGTCAATTTTGTGCCAAATATGAATAACAACGCTATGAAAGACTGGATAATGAATTTTATGTATGGATTCATCATAGAATAGTCATCATATAGCCCAAGTAGACAAACAAGAAACAATCCAATAAAGAAATAAGATATTTCTGTAATTGGAGGAATTAAACTATGACAGATATAATAGGAAGCAAGAAAAGAAATAATCATACCAAAAAGGATTGCTATACCACCCAAAAGAGGTGTGGGTTTTGTATGAAATTTTCTTTCTTCTGGCTTATCAATAAAGTTAAGCCTGATTGCTATTTTTCTAACATAATTGGTAAAAAAATAAACAAAAAGGAATGCGAAAAGAAACAAAATAAAATGATGCATTTGGTTTTTTAAACCTCTTATAATTTATTATAACTAAAAATGTCAATTTTTTATGTCAATTATTTTATCATTGATTATAGATAAATTTTAATTTAAATAAAAGGTTGACGAAAAAAATCATTAAAAAAATTTTTGAAAACTTAGATGAAAGATAAAAGAAAAAAATTCGTAATAGCCATTGACGGACCTGCCAGTTCAGGTAAGAGCACAACTGCAAAACTGTTAGCGAAAAAACTGAAATGCGTCTATATTGATAGTGGAGCAATGTATAGAGCAGTTGCTCTCTATTTAAAGAACAATAAAATTGTCCTCTCCTCCTCGATTGAATCGGGGATTGGTTCGGAGACCGCAGGGAGAAACACATTATTAGATATATTAAATAAAATCAATATAGAAATACTTTACAATCCTGAAAAAGACGAGAACATTATTTTGCTAAATGGAAAAGATGTATCTATGGCAATTCGGAATTCTGAGATTACTAATTATTCTTCAATTATAGCTACGAAAAAGATTATTCGTGAAAAAATGGTGGAACTTCAAAGAATGCTCGCTAAAAATCAATCCATTATAATGGATGGGAGAGATATAGGGACAGTTGTATTCCCGGATGCAGATTTCAAATTCTTTTTAACTGCTTCTTTGAACGAAAGAGCCAAAAGAAGATTTCTTGAAATGAAAAACAAATCCGCAACCTGGCAGACTGATAACATTTCATCGGATAAAATTAAAGAAGATCTAAAATGGCGCGATAGGACAGATAGTAATAGAAAGATTTCTCCTCTTAAAAAGGCAAAAGATGCAATTCTGATTGATACTACTAATCTTACAATTGAGGAGCAGGTAAAAGAAATTTTAAATATTTTAAAAAATGAAACTACATTATAGAATTATACATTCATTAGTTTTACTAATAATGAAAGTTTTCTGGAATTTAAAGGTTATAGGATTAGATAAACTTAAATTTACAGAAGGAGGGATTGTTTGCGCAAATCATCAAAGTGCACTTGACCCACCTTTTTTAGGCTCGGTTTTGCCAACTGAATCTTATTATCTTGCAAAATCAGAATTATTTAAAAATAAATTTTTGGGGAGCATCCTAAAATCAATTAATGCAATACCTATTAGAAGGCATAGATTTTCTGGAAGCAGTATTAAAAAATGCGAAGAACTACTAAAAAATAAAAAAACTATAGTAATTTTTCCTGAAGGGAGCAGGAAATCTTTTACTGCTAAACCCGGTATTGCAAGAATTGCATTAGCATCTAATGCAAAGATTTTTCCTGTTAAAATCTTGAATATTACCAGATTTAAAAATTGCTTCTTTCGGAGAAAAAATTTAACTTTCATATTCAATAAGCCCTTTTCCTTGGAATGGAATAAAGATATTGCAGATGAGAAGCCGGATTATAAAAAATTTGCCCAAAAAATTTTAGATACAATTAATAACATTAAAGTCAATGAAGATTAAAATAGCTGAGCATTCAGGGTTTTGCTTTGGAGTAAAAAGAGCAATTCAAATTGCACTTAAAACCGCTCAACAAAATAGTAAATCAGCAACATTAGGACCGATTATCCATAATCCACAAATGGTTTCATATTTAGAAAAGCTGGGAATTGGCTTTATAGATAATATTGATGATATTACTGATGAGACAATAATTATTCGCTCGCATGGTATTACATCTAAAGATTACAAAAAATTATTAGATAAGAATGTAAATATTGTGGATGCAACTTGTCCATTTGTAAAGTCAGCTCAAGAATATGCCCAAAAATTGACAAAGGAAGGCTTTCAACTTGTCATTTTAGGTGAAAAAGATCATCCTGAAGTAGCTGCTCTTCTCAGTTATATTGATGATAACGCTATCATTGTTGAAGATCCTGAAGAAAGTTTTAGTTTGCCCGCGGATAGAAAAATTGGCTTGATTGCCCAAACTACACAAAGAGAAGATAAATTTGAAAGATTGGCAGCAAAATTACTCAGAAAATGTAAAGAATTATATATTGTAAAAACTATCTGCCATGCAACACTACTCAGGCAGGAATCAACAAAAAATTTGGCACAAAATGCTGATGTTGTAATTGTCGTTGGTGGAAGAAATAGCGCAAATACTGCCCGTCTTGCAGAAATAGCAAAATCAGAAAAACGTAAAACTTATCATATTGAAACTGCTGAAGAATTGAAAGAAGAATGGTTTAAAAATGTTGACATCCTTGGAATAACAGCTGGAGCTTCTACACCAGAATGGATAATAAATGAAGTTAAAAAGAGAATTTCGGATATGTAGTAAAATATTAAAATAAAAATTAATTAAAGAGGATAAAATCGGAAAGTAAATGTCATAAATAGGTATCCTCAATAAAAATTGGAGGAAGTATGGAAGAAAATGTAAAAGTAGGAAAAGCGAAAGAAGGAATAACATCAGAAAATAAAGAAAAAAAGGAGGAAAAAAATAAGAAAATTGATAATGATTTGAGAACTAAAAAAAGAAGAAAATTAGAACCGAAACTCTCTAAGCAAACCGCCAAGAAATCTCAAATATCTAAAGGTAAAACTTTAAGTACAAGTGAAGAAAAAGAAGATAAAAAAGATACCAAAGAATCTTCTAAAACCCCTGATAATAAAATCAAAACGATTGTTCAAGAATTTCATATTAAAGAAAAAGAGATAGTTCAAGAAGAAAAAGTCGTTAAAAAATCTAAAACTAAAGAAATTGATAAGAAGAATAAAAAGGTTGAAACTGAGAAAAAGAAACCAGAATCAGTTGCTGAGCATAAGCTGGAATCAGAAAAGAAGACTATCCAATCTGAAAAACCCTCTTTTGAAAATCAAATCAAGATGTATGAGAAGACAATGGAAACTGTTAAATCTGGAAATGTTGTTGAAGGAACTATCATTCGGGTAGATCCTAATGAAGTATTAGTTGATATTGGTTTTAAAGCAGAAGGTATAATCCCAATTTCAGAATTTAAGAATCTGGAAGAAGCCAAAGTTGGTAATAAAATATTGGTATACATTATACGAAAAGAAGGTAAGCGAGGAAGACCTTATTTATCAAAGAAAAGAGCTGACCTTCAACGGCATTGGGAAGAGTTGGCAGAATGCTATAAAAGCGATAAGAAGGTTAGTGGAAAAATCATAAAAAGAGTAAAAGGAGGTATGATTATTGATTGTAATTCAATAAGTGCCTTTTTACCAGCTTCTCAAATCTCAACCAAAACCCTTCCAAATTTTGACCATCTGATAGGTGAAGATTTTGATTTTAAAATAATAAGCTTTAATCGTAGAAAAGAGAATATCGTACTTTCAAGAAAACTTGTTATTGAGGAAGAACTAACCAGGAAAAAGACTGGCTTATTAGAGAAATTAGAAGAGGGAATTGAAATTGATGGTGTTGTAAAAAATATTATGGAATATGGTGTTTTTGTTGATCTTGGTGGCATAGATGGTCTACTTCATATTTCAGCTATGTCCTGGGGTCATATTACTCATCCTTCGGAAATGCTTAACATTGGTGATAAGATTAAAGTAAAAATCCTCTCTTTTGATAAAGAGGCTGGAAAAGTAGCATTAGGACTAAAACAGTTAGTTCCACATCCCTGGAAAAATATTGAGATTAAATATCCTGAAGGTTCAAAGGTTGCAGGTAAGGTTACTAATATTACAAATTATGGAGCTTTTGTTGAGCTTGAAAAAGGTGTTGAAGGTCTTATACATATTTCTGAGATGTCATGGACAAAACAGATAACAAATCCTAAACAGCTACTTAAGGTTGGAGATTCCGTTAATGCAATTGTGCTTTCGGTAGATAAAGAAGAACATCGTATTTCATTAGGATTTAAACAGGTTGAGCCAAATCCATGGCTTACTATTGATGTAAGACATCCTGTTGGCTCCAGGATAACTGGAAGAATTAAAAACATTACGAATTTTGGTGCCTTTATGGAAGTAGAAAAGGATATTGATGGGTTGATACATATCTCTGACCTGTCCTGGACCAAACGTATCTTACACCCATCCGAAGTCCTAAAAAAAGGTCAGAAAGTTGAAGTAGTTATTCTGTCAATTGATAAAGTTATGCAGAGAATTGCTCTTGGAATTAAACAGCTTAAACCTGACCCATGGAAAGATATTGAGGAAAATTTTCCAATTAATTCTGAACATACAGTAAAAATTATCATGATAATTCCTAAAGGCGCATTGATTTCTAGTAAAAGTGAACTAGAGGGTTTTATCCCGACATCTCACCTTGGAATTCCCGGATTAGAAAGTTCTGAATTGGCTTTTGATATCGGTGAAGAATTACCTGTAAAAGTGATTGAAGTAGATAGAGAAAATAGAAGATTAATATTTAGTGTGAAAACATTCTTTTTTGGCAGAGAAGAGAAAGAAATAAATGATTTTGTCTCAGCACATCTTGAAAAGATTAAAGCAAAGCGTAAGGAAATAGAAAAAAAATTAAAAGAACAAAAGGCAACTGAAAAAAAATAGTAATTAGTGTCTATCCGTAAAGTCCTCTCAATTAAATTGGGGGTTTGTAGAACGACCTTTCCGTTCAGTCTCGGCGACTAGACGGGCTGGGCGCCGAGACCGACCAAGGTCGTTAATGTAAATAGGCTCTAAATGTGCATTAAGAGAACGGGCTATGAACCTCGTTCTACATTCAGGGATTGACACTAATTAGAAAATTTAAGTAAAGATCAGATAATTGGGAAGAGGAACTAACTTCTTCCCTTTTCTTTTTAGAAAACTGGAAATTTTGCCATTACCGGTCTGTGGTCTGAAATAATTTGAAAATAGTTAATTATATCATCATCCAATCTTAATGTTTCTATACTTCCATTATCAAATTCATCAAAACAATCTTTTGAAATCAGTATATGGTCTATTAAGCTGTAATAGGGGGAATGAGGCCAGGAAGCATAATATTGATTTCCAGCAAGCGGCCAGGTTAGAAATTTATAATTTGTTGAATCAGCAATAAAAACATTAAAAGAATTTTCCTCTTCAGGGTCGTCAATTTCGTCATTCCAATCGCCTGCGATTATGTAATCTTTCTCAACCTCAGTAGTATCCACGATTTTTCCATCAATATAGTTTTTCAAGGAGCAAGCAGCCGCCCTTCGTCTATCAATCTCTTCCCATCCACTACCTGATTTTAGATGTAAAATTATTAAATTAAAATCAAAAAGATTTCCATCCTTTTCTGCTTTGATTCCCAGCAATAAAGGAGGTCTTGTAAAAGCATACCAATCTTCCCAAAACAATTGGCTGTAAGATGTTATCTCTATCATATCCCTTTTGTAAATTATTCCTGTTTTTAGATAGTAACCATTATAAGTATCTTCAGAATATAAACCATCATATTCAGATAAATTAGCAACTAATTGATTAAATGAGGAGGTATCTGTTATTTCTTGAATAGCAAAAATATCAACATCTGAATCTCTGATAATCTTTTCTACTTTACTGATGGTTGTCTGCCCTTTTTTCGGAAATTCCTGGATATTCCAGGTAACTATTTCTAAAGTACTTTCTTCGCCAAAAGTAAGTGTATCCTCACCATTAGTATTCTCAACAGGATTCTTCTCTCCACAACTAATAAGACAAAATAAGCAAAATCCAATTACTAAAAATTTTATCCACCAGCTCCGAAACGGAATTCCAATATAATCGGGCCTGGCGGACATACAATTATTCATTTTTAGTTTTTTAATCATAATATTTTTTCGTGTTATTTTGTTCACCCTTCGCAGTCCCGATATAATCGGGACGGAGAACGGGTGTGCTTTTTGCCTGCCGGGGCGTAGCGTAGCGAAGACCGGTGGCTAAATATAATTATTACCAATGTTTTCTATCCGAATGCCGAAATTTTAAATCAGGCAATTTCTTTGCATTTATCTGAAATCTATATGACCAGTATTCACCCGACTTACTCCAGGTAAATCTTAACTGCCAGCAATGCAAATCTCTATAAATATTTATTCCTTGCGAGACTAATTTATGTTCCTTAAAATTATAATAATTATTATAATCAATACTCCAATTTTTAGTCAAGTATAATAGTAAGTAATTATGAAGGTTTGCTGTGTATTCACCAGCTTTATTATTTCCGTAGCCAAATTTCATATCAAGACTCCAGGGCTTCTGAATTATTTTCATTTCTTTGATATTATCAGACATATTTCCCCCAGGGCTTAATCGTTCATTTACATTTCTTTCTAATTTCTGGTAAGGAAAATAATCAAAATATAACAGGTCACTACCAATGGAAAGATTTAAGTAAACTTTATAAGAATAATCTTTTATTTTCAGTGAAGGATAATCTTGAGTACAAGAAAAATTTGTATTGAGATTTAGTTTGGTGGGTCCGGTTTCCAATTTAATGGTCATAATTTTGCCAGTATGTTCGATATCGCTAAATCCTGTTGGTTTTTTTTCAAAGTCGTAATTCAAGGAACTGCTCATTGAGAAAAGATTATTCAGTTGCTTGATTTTACGGTCATTACCCAAAATTTTTGCTTGCAGTTTGTTTTCTAACGAGAATGAGAGCGTCTGCGACCTTCCCGTTGAACTGATGCTCACAGGACAGAAGTAATTATCTGTTTTTTTAAATCTGTCATTTTTAGAAAAATCCGGCTGCATAGTAAAAGATATTTTGGGAGAGATTATATGCCGAATTGCTTTTAGCCTTCCAAAATTAGGTGAAAAGATACCATACAAAGGTGCGAAAAGATTTGTTTTCTCATTGTAAGTATACCCACGAACCAATTTCTTATTTTCTCTATCTTTGTCTACCCAGATTTCATTATAATTTATAGATTGCCAAAAGGATAGAAAGCCAAACAACTTTCTTTCATATTTTAAGGATAAAGAATGTTTAATACCTTCTCTATGTTGAGTTATAATTTTTCCTTCTGAATCATAGGTATCATGATAGAATAATTCAGCAAAATCTGGAGATTGTTTATTAACTTCCGCCTTATGTATCAAGTTTCCTTTATATGAAAGATAAAAATCATCCCACCAGTTTGAGAATTCCTCTTTATCTTTATCAAAGAGTTTTGAAATGGGTTGTTGATACATTTCAAAGGTTGCGGAAGGCAGGTTTAGAATGATTTTGTCTTTGGTATTTGTAGATAAGTCTTTCCTATAATCATTATAATATTGACAATCTCCGTAAATGTTGAAGTTAATATATCCGGCCCTTTTAGAGAAATAAAGTTTTGAATAAAAAGTTCTATTACTGTCAACTAACTCATCTTTATAATCCAGAGTAGTATTAAAATTATTAGTCCCTTTCCTTTGTGTATAATATAAATACGAATGTAAGGTTTTATCCATTCGCACTTCCTTATTCTCACTTGTCTTTCTTACCTCCGCATCACTTACAAAGTCTGTTTTGATAGTCAAATCACTAAAAGGTGAAAGAGTATGCTTGTGATAAGTATTTATTGTCCAGCGGATTTTATATCTATCCAGAGATTTTTCGTGATAATAAAGGAGGCGGCTGTTAATATTTCCTTGTAAAATATATCTTTTTAAATATCCGGTTTTAATTCTAAACTCAAGACCTGTTAACTCCATAAAATCAAGTGCGAACAAGATATCACCATAATCGCCTAAAGTTTGAAAATATGCTAAATCTTTAAGGGTTTTCCCTTCTTTTTTATTGTATCCGGGGTCCGGAATAAGAAATCCGGAATGCCTCTCCCTTTTTATAGGAAATGTTGCAAATGGAAGAATGAATATTGGGAAATGATTTACATAAAGAATAACGGGTCTGGCGATAATTTTATCATTAAGAAACACACGAAATTTTGGACTGAAAATATAATAGTGAGGATTTTTTAGATCACAAGTTGTATATTTCGCATCATCAATATCAAATGTCCTATCGCCAACTTTTCGCATTTTTTTTCCTGAATAGAACCCCCCTTCAAATTCGGTATTTCCATTTAAAAGCATTCCTTCTTCATTATCAATATCATAGAATATGGTAGAACCAAAAATACTTTCTCCCCCGTCAAATAATTCAGATTTGCCCCTCGAAATTGCAATTCTATTAGTAAGGTCAATTAAAATTGAATCGGATTTGATAAATGAATCTTTATAAAAAATTTCAGAATTACCAATTAATTTTATCTGGTCAGATTTTAAATTGTATATAATTTTTTCAGCAGAATATTCAAGAGAATCCAGAGTAGTTCTCGTTGTATCAGTCGTAACAGCTGAATTTTCTATTGCAGATAGACTGATAGGAATTAATAGTAAAAACAATAAAATCAGTTTGAAATCCATAATTTGTTTTCTAGAAATTAATGTTTTTGTGTCAAGTATAGCTTATAGAATGATACACAAATATTAGTATCTTATCAATAAAATTCGTGCCTGCCCTGTTAAATTTATTTTCTATTTAACTGGGTTAAATTTGGCATCCCGATATATCGGGATTATTATGTCTGGAAATCCTTTTATAGAAGCGGTTAAATGACTAATTACAAATATC
>CAYNOU010000045.1:0-22901 GCA_964398885.1 uncultured Candidatus Cloacimonadota bacterium
CCTCAATTAATTTCTTATACTTAAATAGTTGCCATATAAATAGTTAACTGTTATTTTAGCAACCACTTTTTTTCTATTACGCCTAATTTCGCAAAACAGATAAAGCGTCACAAATTAATTTGTGGCGCTTTTTTTATGGATATTTCTTCTTCGTTCTGTAGCTACTTAAAAATATATCAGAAATTTCTATAAACAAATTATGTAAAAAAACTAAATAGAGCTTATTCCGTCACTAAGAATTATTAATCTTCTGAAAACTTTTCTATCTGAAAGATATATATTTCAGTATCTTTATCAAGATATGCATCCTTTGGCAAAAACGCCTTGTGGCTGCAAAGATTTTCTAAAAAAGTCTTCTTGTCCCAGCCGGTTTCTTCTGCAACCTGTGGGAGAAATACTCCTGTCCGCATACCTTTCTTAACATAAACACCATCTCTACCCATTTTTATTTCATCAATACTCTTGACCCTCTTCATTGGAGTAAGCACAGAAATTTCAATAGAAATATCTTTCAGTTCACTTCTTGTAACTGGATTAAAACGATAATCCTGAAATGTGGCTGACACAGCCATTTCTGCAACCGCCTGATAAAGAGGCATCTGAGCCATCAACTGACCAATACATCCTCGCAAGTTATGATTTTTAGTTAAAGTAACAAAAACTGCTCTCTCTTCATTCAAAATTTCAGACTTTGGCTTTTCAGGTTGTATTATTTCCTTATTATCAAGATAATATTCTATACTGCGTCTTGCTAAATCAAGAAGATATTCTTTATCTGAGGGAGATAATTTTGTTTCCTCACTCTGTTGGGTTTTCGGAAAAACAATTGAGGAATAGCCGACAACTCTGGAAGAGGTTGTATCACCCATCGCATCACCAGAATTTGCATATTTCAGCAAGACTCCCTGGTCATATCCAAAGTGCTGCAAAACCTTTGTGAATACATAAAAACCAAAATAGCCGCACAATTCAGACTTTCTGGAGAAAATGTCCTGCTGCAAAGTATCCCACTTTTTCTTCTGAATAAGGTCAATAGTATGCCTGTCCATCTTAACCGCTGTATGATAATCATAATAATGCGACATATCACTGCTGGCAATTAACAAGATTGTTTTATCGCTTTCTTCAATTATATTAATAATTGTTTCAGCTAATTTATTTAGAAGTGATAAATCATTGGTCGCAACCAAAATTGGTACTATTTTAAAATTCTTCATTTGATATTGGAGGAATGGTATCTCTGCTTCAATGCTGTGCTCTGGGCGATGCACAAACTCCTGAAATTTAAATTTCTTATCTGCTTTTAAAATATTAGAGACTATTTCTTTGTCAATAGGCACAGTACCGAGAGGGGTTTTATAATAGTCCCCATCGTAAGCTGAAACATAGCCAGTATTATAGTGATGACTTGGTCCAAATAATATAACTGTATCATAATGCTTATTTTTAAGAAGTGAATATCCATAGGCAGCTACCTGCCCTGAGCAGATATAACCAGCGTGAGGGGATAGAATACCAAATGGAGTAATCTTTTGCTTATCTTCATCTAATTTTACATTTTGAAAGAATTTCTCAAGCATATTTTCAAGCTCTTTTTTACTATCTTGATACCACTGTCCAGCAACAGCAGGTTCTCTGGTCTTTGCGTAAGAGATATTAAAAGCTATAAAGCAAATTGTTAAAACCGCAATAATTCTGGTAGTTATTTTCCCCTCGCTTTCCTTAAGAAAAGAGTAGAATCTATAAATATAAAAAAGAGAGGCAATTATAAATAAATTGCCCCTCATTACCATTCATTTATCTCATCAGGAGCACTTTCTTTACTGCTGTATTCTTGCCTACCTGAAGTTTGTAGAAATAAATTCCGTTTTTAACAGACTCACCATTTTCGTCTTTGCCATTCCAGATATAGTTATGAGTATCTCTGTCAAGGATGCTGTTATTAATCAAGGTTTTTACAATTTGACCTTTTATGTTATAAATTGTAAGACTAACAACAGCTCTTTTTGGAAGATTAAATGAGATTGTGATCCCGATTTTATCGGGATTGAATGGATTTGGATAACTTGATAAGTTATTTTCTACTTGAGAAAATTCATTTTCATCAACAGCAGTTTCCTCGTATGTATAAGTATATCTATAGGAATTAATCCAGTTCCCACCTTCCCAATATTGACCTAACCATTCAATCCTATTTCCATCTGCATCATAAGAATAAGTCTCTTTCCACTCATTAATCCAGTTCCCACCTTCCCAATATTGACCTAACAGTTCAATCCAATTTCCATTTGCATCATAAGAATAAGTGTCTTTCAACTTATTAATCCAGTTTCCACCTTCCCAATCTTGCTCTAAGCATTCAATCATATTTCCATTTGCATTATAAGAATAAGTGTATTTCCACTCATTAATCCAGTTTCCACCTGCCCAATATTGATCTAACCATTCAATCCTATTTCCATTTGCATCATAAGAATAAGTGTATTTCCAATCATTAACCCAATTTCCACCTACATGATATTGACCTAAGCATTCAATCCTATTTCCATTTGCATCATAAGAATAAGTTTCTTTCCAATCATCAATCCAGTTGCCACCTTCATGATATTGACCTAAGCATTCAATCATATTTCCATTTGCATCATAAGAATAAGTTTCTTTCCAATCATCAATCCAGTTGCCACCTTCCCAATATTGACCTAAGCATTCAACCATATTTCCATTTGCATCATAAGAATATGTGTCTTTCCAACTATTAATCCAGTTGCCACCTTCCCAATATTGACCTACGCATTCAATCATATTTCCATTTGCATCATAAGAATAAGTGTATTTCCAACTATTAATCCAGTTTCCACCTTCCCAATCTTGACATAACAATTCAATCATATTTCCATTTGCATCATAAGAATAAGTAAATTTCCACTCATTAATCCAGTTTCCACCTTCCCAATATTCACCAAGCAACTCAATCAACAAAAAATCTCTTTCATTTCGTATATCTGAAATGGAAAATCGTGTATTTTTTCCCAAAGTTGATTTACTCTCAAACATATTTTGAAGTGCAGATGGGATTTTGTTTTCAATATTGATTTTGGGAGCAATTTTGAACATTCTTTGTAGAATACAAGTCATATGAGCTTTTCTATTCAACATTTGATTTTCAAACATTTCTCCCGATAAAGGAGATTTGCTTGTTCCTGCAAAAGCTCCAGATGCGAGCATAATGCTTACTCCAAGTAAAATAAGTAATGTCTTTTTCATAAGACACCTCCATTAAATTTGATAATTATTTATTTAAAATTTTGAAATTTCTGTCAAGTAAAAAATTACTAATCTTGGAAATTTATAATAATATCTTTTAAAGCATTAAAATTACTTAAATTTTAAAATTATTTATCTCATCTTTCAAAGAATAAAATTTATATCTTTATTTCTTTGCTTATTTGTTATTAAATTTATAATTACATTAAGTAAAAGAATACTTCCAATAAACAAAATATTAGTTTCAATACTGAAAACTGGCAAAAAAATTACGCCAACTAATAGTCCACCAAAAGTCGCTCCCAGAGTATCCAAAAAATAAAATGATACGCCTGAAGCAATCTGTTCATTTTTATATTTCTCAGTCAATACTTTAGCAAGGATTACTCCTTCAAAAGCTGCTACTAAAAGGTTAAATAGGAAATAAATGATAACAGGCAGAGACCAGTCAGCCATAAGGTAAATTAGCAAGATAACCATTAGACTTAAAGCAAAAAGCCAAGAAACAGGTATATTTATTCTTTCAGCAAAAATAAATCCGAGAGTGAGTCCCAACATAAATGAAATTGTAAAAATGGCAATGACAAAGTACACATACCCAAACTGTATCTGGAAGATATTCAAAAGAATAATCTGCATCACAAATGCTGAAAAACTTATGGAAAAAATATTAAGGTCCTGTATAAAAGGCGATTTTCTGCTTTGAATTTTGTTAAAAATAAGAGTGATAAGAAGCATAATAAGTATAGCAAAAATAAAGACTAAAATCTTGTAATCTTTCAAAATCTTTATAAATTTTTCAAAACTTATGTCTAAATGTTTTGCCCAAAATTGGATAGTAAAAAGATATGCTTGTGGATAAAGATTTTCGTTAATTGTAACTCTTTCATCTGCTATTGCATTTTGAAAATTATCCAGACGGAATTTGTTGCAGGTATCAAAGATAAGAGCTTGATTAAACCAAACTCCACTTTTATTTCTCTGCTTCATTCTTTCAGTAAGTTTATTAACATTATTGGATATATATGTTCCTCTACTGCCGATAAAAATGTTCTGTTCAGCTGGAATAACAATAATCCCGCCTTGCGGGACAAAAACCTCAGAGAAAGTCTGATTTATTGTAGCATTCAGTTTAGCTAGTTCCGGTAAGAGAAAATTTTCTGCATTACTGCCTGTTATGGCTGCTATACTTTCATCTGAGATGAGGTGAGATTTCAGCAATTGAAAGAATTCAAGAGTATAAAATCTGTTCAGGAATATTGAGGATGGGTCAGGAAAATCAATATAAATTATATCATACTTTTTTTGAATGCTTTTTAGAAAGCGGACAGCATCCATCTGAATGAATCTTACTTTTTCATCTCCCCCTTTATAAAATAGGCTTTGTTTGATTATGTTTTTTTCCAATTCAAGATAGTCCACTTCTTTGACATACTTATCTTTCAATATCTCTTGCAAATATCCATTAAGCAGACCTCCGACAAGCAGTATCTTTCTTGGCGCAGGATGTTGAAGCAAAACAAAATTAACCATTTCTTCTGCATAGTTTTTATTTTCTGAATTGGCAAAGAGAACGCCATTCCAATAATAATTTTTTTGCTGTGCACTTTCCGTTACATCAAATCTTCCAAATTTAGAATCTTGAGTGGAAATTAACTTATTTGGCGAGTAGCGTGTTGCATAGTTAGTCTGAAAAATATCATTAGAAAAAATTATGGCAATCAAGATTAAAATTCCACTAAAAAGAAACAATCGTTTTCTATAGAAAAGAAATAGACCAAGAAAACTTAGGAAGCCTGCCAATAATAGAATAGAAAAATTGCTAAGAAAGGAAATCAAAGCAAAGAACAGAATCCCTCCAATAATCATTCCGATACATTCCAGGATGTAAACAGTATGAACTGGCTTATTCACTTTAGAAATCAGTTTGCAATTAAGCGGAAACAAAAAGCCAATTAAGAGACAGCCTGGTGCTAAAATAATCAAAGCTAAAATTATTAGTGATGGAATATCAATAAGAAGTCCAGAAATTACTGCGAACTTATCTGCCAATATCCTTATAAAGAGGAATTGAATGGGTAAAACAAGTGTCAAAATCGTGACTAAGGAATAAACATACTTTTGAAGATTTTTTTTAATATTAATAAATTTGTTTAGTAAGGTTCCCACGGCAACAAGAAGAAGCCAAAGTGATAAAAAAATAGCAAAGACAATTTCATTGCCATTCACCGCTACCATAAGTTCACGAAGGAGAATAGTTTGCCCAATTGCGGAAATTATGCCAACAATTATGAATAATGAATAATGAATATTGAATGATGAATGTGGAATATTAAGTTTTGAAGGATGTATTTTACGATACCAGAGTGACATTGTTTTTTTGAATGTCCTTAATTTTTGTAAATATTACTTACTGAAAAGCGAGAGGAAACAAAGTCTAAAATTAATTCTTTCTCATTCATTATTTTTTTTGTGATACACTCATAATCTAACACTCTTTATTACTCATTCTTTCTTTTCTAATTTTTTCGTAATTCAATATTCATTATTCATTATTCTACTTCCACACCCCATAAATTTTCTCCCCACAGAACTTGCATTTCCCATCTTTTATATTCATTGACTCAATGAAATATCCTGAGCGGTCTATTATTTTCTTACCACATTTCGGACAGAATGTATCTTCGGCATCTGTAGAAATATTACCAATATAAACATATTTAAGTCCTACATCCAGAGCGATATCTCTCGCCATCTCAAGTGTTTTTAATGGAGTTGGTGGACGGTTAAGAAGTTTATATTTTGGGAAAAATCTGGAGAAATGGAGTGGATAATTAACTCCAAGAGAATCTCTAATCCATTCGCACATTTCGCGTATTAATTTTGGGTTGTCATTTGCTTCAGGTATAACCAGATTTGTAATTTCAAAATAAAGTCCTTCTTCTTTGGCTATTTTCAATGTATTTAGTACAGGCTGTAAGGTGGCTGTTGTATAGGTTGAATAAAATTCGTCTGAAAAGCCTTTTAGGTCTATATTTGCTCCATCCAAATATTTGCAAAGTTCGCGAAATGGTTTTTCATTAATATATCCACAGGTAATAAAAACTGTTTTAATTCCTTCCTTGTGAGCAAGTTTGGCAATATCCAGCATATATTCGTAAAATATTGTTGGCTCGGTATAAGTGAAAGCAATGCTTTTACAATTATATTTTTTAGCAGCACTTACAACTTCTTGTGGAGTCATTTGCATTGCTTTTACCTCATTTGGCCTGGATTGCGAGATTTCCCAGTTCTGGCAGAAATTACACCGCATATTGCACCCAACAGTAGCTATAGATAATGCTTGTGTGCAAGGATAGAAATGGAACAACGGTTTTTTCTCAATCGGGTCAATATGTATTGCTACTGGTTTACCATACACCAATGAATAAAGTTTTCCTTTTATGTTTTTTCTTACTCCGCAAATTCCAATTTGTCCATCATCTAAAACACATTTATTGGGGCAGAGGTTGCATCTCACTAAATTATCTGGCAGTTTTTCATAGTATTTCGCTTCTTTTAAGGACTCGTTTTTATCTCCGGATAAACAAAATAACGATAATAAAATAATTAATATCAGGATAAAATATATTTTTTTCATCTGAAAATCCTTTTGTAGTTCAATTCGGGATAAACCCGAATCTACCCGCCTGCTTGCGGGTAGCAACAGGTTTATCCTGTTGCTGCTTCTGAAATTTTCATTCTCCTTTGCCTGCCCCGTTAAATCTTTTCCTATTTAATGGGGTGTCCCGATTTATTAGTCTCGGTCAGGTCGAGCCTGAACGGATCGGGGCATGTATGTTTCATTTACAATAACTCCCAAAAATTAACTATAATTTTTCATAAATTGTATCAAAAAATCTCTCTTGTAAAATCAAGCGTTGTTTAATTTATTTGCACTTATGAATGTGAACTAATTATTGATATATCATGGACAGATTCCTTCATTAAATATCTTATCTAACGAGTGAATTATGAAAAAAATCTAAAACTGTTTAATAATTTCCTACTACTTTTTTGTCAGCAGCCCAAAGTCTACTTTGCAATCCATTCAATCAAATCAACCACTCTATTTGAATAACCCCATTCATTATCATACCAGGAAATAACTTTAACCAAATTCCCTTGCATAACCTTTGTTAGACTTGAATCAAAAATACTTGAGTGTGGATTCCCAATTATATCTGTTGAGACTAATGGGTCTTCTGAATACTGTAAAATCCCTTTTAATTCATTTTCAGCAGCTTTTTTCATCGCTCTATTGATTTCTTCCGCAGAGGTAGGTTTATTAACCACACATAAAAAATCAATGATTGAGCCATTTTGGACAGGAACCCGCATTGCCATTCCATCCAGTTTACCATTTAGTTCAGGAATAACTTTTCCTGTTGCTTTTGCTGCTCCTGTAGTTGTAGGTATAATATTTACAGATGCAGAACGGGCTCTGCGTAAATCTTTATGAGGTGCATCTAAAAGTTTTTGGTCACTTGTATATGCGTGAATTGTGGTCATAAGTCCATATTTAATGCCAAAATTATCATTCAATACCTTTACAACTGGAGCAAGGCAGTTTGTTGTGCAGGAAGCATTGGATACGATTTTATGCTCAGGTTTAAGCATATAATCATTCACGCCCAATACAATCGTGGCATCAATCTCATCTTTTGCTGGAACTGTTAATAAAACTTTTTTGGCTCCTGCTTCAAGGTGCTTGGCAATCTGTGCTCTTTTACGGAAAATACCAGTGGATTCAACAACCACATCAATATCCAACTCTTTCCAAGGCAATTCTTCTGGGTTTCTGATGGCAAAAACTTTAATTTCTTTCCCATTAACAAGCAATGAATCTTCCTTTGCTTCAACTGAACCATTAAACTTTCCGTGTGTAGAATCATATTTCAACAATTGTGCAAGCGTCTTCGCATCTGTAATATCATTCACAGCAACAACATTGAAATTGTTCCTTTCTTGCATAACACGAAAGACCAATCGCCCTATTCTGCCAAAGCCGTTAATTGCTATATTAACCATTCTTTATCTCCTTCTAAAATTTCTTTTTGAATTTTCCTTTATTCATTTGGAAATCTATGTCAAGAATTATATAAGAAATGAAAGATTTATCTTGCAAGAAAATTTAATTTGACAGTAATATTTCAATTTCAAAGATATAAAATTATGAAGAATCATTTTAAAGCTCTATTATTACTTTTCTGTTCTGCAAATCTTTTCGCTTTTCAGTCTCCTATCCTATTAGATGTAAAAGAGTCCACTTCTGATAGTCTATTTGTAGTTGAATATAAAATTGAGAATTTTCAGAATGGGGTAGAAACCAAAATGAATATCTATAAAAAAGATAATCTAAATATTATTAGGTTGGATGAACAAAAAATCATTGGAGATTATGGAGAGATAGAGAAAAAGGGAAAATATAAATTTGCAATCCCGCTGAATCTCTTGCCAGCTGGCTTCAACTTTAAAGATTATACCGCATTCCCCAAAATTGTTTTTGAAAACAGAATCTACTATGAAATGAAAAAAATTAAGAAAGGCTGTTATTCGTTTCATCAGGATAAAGAGAAAATAGCTTCTGAAACTACAGAAGGTTTTTATATAAGCAAATTTGAAGTCTCAAATGAACAGTTTGCCGCATTTATCAATGATGATGGGTATGAAATCAAAGAATATTGGCTGGTAAAAGAAGGGATAATGGAAAATCAGGAAGTGGGTTGGAACTTTCAGGGAAGATTTAAAATGTATGCTCTACTTGATTGGGATTTGAACGAGATACCTTACTGGAAATCGGCTGCATCCAATTTTATCTATGGACCTGTTACAAGTATAAGGTGGTTTGAAGCAAATGCCTTTTGTAATTGGATGGGATGTTCATTGCCAAGTCTGAGCGATATTTCAATTTGCTTTTCCTTTAACTCTATTGAAAATGACACTTTATTCAATCCAATTTGTTCAGAAATAAATGAGAAGGGTCAATTTCCATTACATTTTATTAAGAGTAATGTCTCTGAATGGCTAATTTTAAGTATTGATTCTAATATTCCGCCTTGTGGACCTGGCTGTCGCGAGATGTTTTATTTAAAGAATAATTCGCAGATGCATTATGGTTTTCCTGTCAAAGGAATTTCTTGCCCATTATACAACAACGAGATACTGGGATTTAGATATATTATAATGAGATAGAATCTTAATAGTAAAAATAAATTTCATCAAATGACTAATATTTTTTATCTTTATGATATTAGTTATAAGTATAACGATTTAAAAAGTGATGATTTAATATTATGAGTCCGTTATAAAAAGTCAGATTTATGAAATAAGAAACCGTCGAAAAGTTATTATTAAGTTGCGTTTTTAGCAACCCACAATTTATCCTCAATTCCTGAGCTCGTCAGGAACGGGCTTAATTGGGGATGTGGGTTACTTTCAGAATATTTCACCTATGATACCTTTTTATAGTAAACTCATATTATGTAAGTTATTTATATTGAAGTAACTTAAATGAATCAGGAATTTGGATCTTATTATCTTCCCACTTTATATTTACATAAATTTCTCTAAAAGTATCAAGGGTTTTGGAAACACTTTTTGAAAAGACCTCTGAAGTTATAGTTGCTCCAGTAACAATATGAATAGGTCTCTCTTTTGTCAATAGATGCTGATTGCTTAGAATTGATAGGATATCAGTATTTAGAATTAACTTAACATAGGGCTCAGAATCATCTGAATTCAAAAAATTAATTCTTTCTACTTTTCCTTCAGCATCAAGAATAATTGCTAAATTACTATATCCTTGATAACCCTCAATCTCTGAATAATCAGCAGTTGTTAAAACATAATTTTCAATAGTATCAGCAAATACAACAGCAAATCTGCCAAGTTCTGTCTTATAAATGTAAAATTTTTTATTAGAAAAGTGATGTTTTAAGAGACAGTTGAATTTTCTATTATTTAGCTTTTCATAATGCAAATACTTTCGGTTGCTCATTCCCAAAAATTGAAAAGTGATAATAATCAATACTAAAATTGTTAAAAATATTTTTTTATTCATAATACAAAATGATATTTGCAAAATAGATGTTTTTAGGATTAGCCCCCTCATTTATCAGGGGGAACCTAAAAAGAAGAAATACTTAACCGATTCACTTGTCCCGTTAAATCCTTATTCATTTAACTGGGATAGGTTTATCATAAATACTTTCTGGAAGCTGGTAAACTGTTGAAACAGTTAAGATATTCTTTTATTTGTTTACCCCACAATAAATTGTGGGGCTAATCCTAATTCATATTTAATAATATTTTGCAGAAGTCATCATAATACAAAAGTATAGGAGATATCCTAAATTTTGGATATCTCCGTTTTTGATATCATTAGAATGTGTACATTGTTCCAACTTTAATAGTATAATCTGGTCGAGCATTGTTTTTTACACTATATGGGATACCAAGATGAAAAAAGATTTTTCTTTTTTCATAATCAAGACCAAAAGGACGAAATTCTAAAGAAAGGTGAATAGCATGGGAATAGAAACTCTCTTCCATCTTTTTCCATTCACTAACTTTCTTTTGCCAGGTTGCTTCATCTCCAAAATTTATCCAACCGCTTATTCCAACTCCAATGCCTATCGTAGAATATAAATCATATTCAGCTTTGACCATATAATTAAAGCGGTCTGCTAAATCTATATCAGATTTTCCATAGGCAGGATTACCGTTATTATCTAATATTTTCTTGGCTGTTCCACGGTAAATGTATAGTAGATGTCCAGCAAGTTCAACAATTCCTAGTCCCTCATGATGTAGAAATCCAACTTTCAGTTCATCAGCTCCATTGGAAACAGATTTAATAATCAAATCCTCATCTTTACAGATAGGAATCTTATAACCAGCACCTAAACTAAACTTGGCATAATAAAATGGTCCGAAATTTCTTTTATCTAAAAACATATACTTTCCACTCAACCATAAATCAGTTAAAGCACCTTCTTCTGTTTTTTTATATACATTCTGCTTTAACTTTCCAACTTCTGCATATGTATATTTTGTTAGTATTCCTAAATCTACATCTTTCAATAATCCATAGCCAAATCTAAAACCAATGACTTTCTTGGTTTGTTTTTGCAATCCTGTGCCAGATTTAATATCAACCATCTTGCCTTTATCAAAATCATACTTTTCAGAAGCATTAAAGTAGTTGATATCAATTCTAGGCCAGATTGTTCCTTTCATAATGCCTTTTGGGCAACCCATTACATCTTCAGCAATTAGGGAAGATTTCATTATTGTCAGCATAAACGCTAACATTATAAGTAGAATGGTTTTTTTCATTTTACTTAACTCCTTTTATTAATTTTTTAATAATAATGTGATTGAGACGCAAACTCAACTCGATTTCAAAAAAATTTTCCCGTTCCTCAAATATTACATAAGCAACCTTATTGTTTATTACAAAATAGGATTTAATATTCCTCCAACTATCAAAGTTGCGACAATCATAATTAGTGCTGATTTTATCATATCTTTTATTCCAAGTTCTTTTACTAAAATCGCAAAAGTCGCCACGCAAGGAAAATATATTTTAAGAACAGAAAATTTTTAATCAACTAACATCTCTTTAATAACTGATTTTAATTTAATAATAGTTTTGGGAGTTATTTCCCCAAGCCTTTTAATTAATCTCTGTTTATCAATGGTTCTAATTTGGTCTAATACAATCCATCCTTTCTTTTTCTGAAAAGTAATGTGTATACGAGTTGGATAAGAACGGGATTTGGTTGTCATTGGTGCAATAATAACGGTAGAGATGTATTTGTTTATTTCGTCAGGAGAGAGAACGACGCAGGGACGCGATTTTTTTATTTCATAACCAATTGTAGGATCCAGGCAAACGAGAAAAACATCATATTGTTTGACTACCATTCCCATTCTCCAATCTCTAAATCAATATTATCATCTACGATTAACTGATCATCATGACTATCGTGCATCATTTTGAAGGCCTTTTCCCAATCCTCCCTTGGTTTATACTTGATAGACATAATAATGATTTTTCCATCTTTAATCTCTAAATCAACATCCTTTTCAATGTGGCATTGTTCTATAATTGCCTTTGGGATTCTAATCCCTTTTGAATTACCTATTGGTATAATTGTAGTTTTCATTTTTCACCTCTGGTGTTATTACATTGTAATTACTTATTAATTGTCAAGGAATAATAGTAATTACTTATTACAAAATAAGATTTAATATTCCACCAACTATCAATGTTGAGACAATCATAATCAGAGCTGATTTTATCATATCTTTTATGCCAAGTTCTTTGACTAAAATCGCAAAGGTAGCCACGCAAGGGAAATACATTGTGAGAACCACAGATGCAATCACCATTTGATTCATTTTTAATCCTAATGGAACAAGCATTCCAACAGCAACATCTTTTCTGAGGAAACCAATAACTAATGCTCCAATTGCATCTTTTGGCAATCCAAGAATCCCTGTTACAACCGGTGCAGCAAGCCTACCAATGAACTCAATTATATGTAGAGCATAAAGGATATTCACAATGAGAACACCGAGCAGCACATACGGAACTGCTTCCTTCAAAAATCCTAATGTCCTAATCCACAGTTTTTTCAAAAGTGCAGGAAAATATGGGAATCTATATGGTGGAATTTCAACAAATATCTCTGGACTTTCTCCTTTCAAAATCAAATTAAGTAAAAGACCAAGAACAATCCATACAATAAAGAGCGTTCCAAAAACAAGTGCCAAGCCATGTGCACCATATTTGCCCACAAGTCCGAATACCATTGCAATTTGTGCCATACATGGAATTGCTATTGCCATAAGTGTTGCAGCAATAAAACGCTCTCTCTTTGTCTCTAACACCCGAGTAGCTAATGCACCAGGAACATTACAACCTATTCCAAGCAGCATCGGTATGATTGCTAAACCATGAATACCGAGCTTATGCATAAAATTATCAAGTAGAACTCCAAGGCGAGGAAGATAACCAGAATCTTCTAAAAAACTTAACACAAGATAGAATGCTACAATGTACGGTAAAACCATTGCAATGGGAACAAATAGACCAGTTGTTAAAAGCCCCATTGATTCTACGAAATCTATTCCACACTCAATTAGTTTACCAATTAAGACATCGTGAATAAATCCAGAAGAGCCTAATAATGCTGACAATTTCATCATTAAAGGTGCCCATAAATTTTCAAATAAGGGTTCAAGAATATATCCAATCAATGATTCCCCAATAAAACGAACAATTTTAAATGAAAGAAATAAAACGATGATTGCAATTGGAATCCCTGTTATGGAATGTATTGAAGCATCACCTATTCTTTCAAAAACTGTGTGATGGCGATGGGTTAACTTTTGAACTCCACTTATAATTTTACCAATTTCAGACCATCTTTCTTCATCTTTGTATTGATATGTACTGACCTTCGGTTCTTTCAATCTTGAGACAAGCTCTTTAATACCTTCACCAGTTATTCCGCAAGTTGGAACAACAGGAACCTCTAAAATTTGCTCCAATTTCTCCTTGTCAATATGAACTCCTGTATGTTTTGTTTCATCCCAGAAATTCAGGCAGACGACAAGGGGTATCCTTTTTTTGATGAGCTGAAGAGTAAGACTTAGGTTTCTTTCAAGATTAGTAGCGTCCACAATATTTATTACAATTGTATTGTTGTCATCATTTTCTTGGAGAGCATCATTAAGCATCTTAACCGCGACTTCTTCTGCCTTGGAAGTTGGTTCAAGAGTATAGGTACCAGGGACATCAATAACTTCAACTTTCTTTTCTTCAATCCGCATATATCCTTTTGTAAATTCAACCGTAGTTCCTGGATAGTTGGAAGCAATTACATGAACGCCTGTTAATCTGGAAAAAATAACACTTTTACCAACATTGGGGTTACCAATTAAAAGTATTTTTTTCATTTTACCTCTTTTGCCACGAACAAACACGAACTTACACGAACATTAATTCTTGATTTTTAGTAATAAAGTTATACTGATTTTTCATCTTGTTCCAATAAAACTTTGATTAAAGGTTTGTGCCTGTTCGTGGCTAATCTTTTTCAACTATAATTTTTCGTGCCATACCAAAGCCTAAAGCAACTTGAGTATTTCCAATTTGAACTGTAATGGGACCCCGCATAAATTGTGAGGAAATTTTCTTGATATTTACTCCTACTCGAATACCAAGTGCTTCCACCCTTCTACTGAAACCAAATCCACCATTAATTGCCACTACAATTCCCTGTTCTCTTGATTTCATCTCTGCTAGATTCACATTTTCCATCTTTGCTGTCTCCTTTCTGTTAAGTACTTTAATGAGCTGATTCTAATTCTTTCTTCTTTTGACAATCCGCACAGATACCGTAAATCTTCAAACAATGGCAAGTCATCTTAAAATTATTCTCTAAAGAGACTTTTCTCTGCAACTCTTCTATACCCTCTGAGTGAAATTCAATCATCTTCCCACATTTCTGACAAATAAGGTGGTCATGATGCTGATGACCAAAAATATGCTCGTAAAGATGCTTTCCGCTCTGCATTTGTATTCTACTAACAAAATGGCTTTTTTCTAAAAGATCCAGCGTTCGGTATACTGTTGCCCGAGAAATATCTTTCCCTTTCTGGTTCAGTTGAATAAACAATTCATCAGCGGTGAAATGAAAATGATTATCAAAAACCTGCTCAGTGATAATTTCTCTTTCTATTGACCATAATAGGTTGTGCTGTTGTATAAATTCCTGAAACTTTCTTACTTCATTTTTCACGATTTTTATCTCCATAAAATTGAGACCAAATCTCAATCTAAATAAATTGAATGTCAAGAATTTTTTAAAATCTTAAAAAATTATTGTTATGTTTATAATAAAAAGCCTGATTATCAAAACAGATAATCAGGCTTAAAATTGTATGCTAAATCAGAATGTTAAACCGAATCCAACTCCAGCAGTTACTGAATTATACTTTGCCATATTGTAATCTACATTTAAATTCAATACTCCTAATCTAAGACTCAAGCCAGCCGTTATGCGTGATTCATTCTCCCCATCTGAAGTGAAGTTAATTTCTTGTGGCACATTATTTTGAGTTGGTGTATCTATAAAGTAATTATATGTAAATTCCATTGAAGAATTCTCATACATATATCCACCATAAGGAGTAATATTCAGCATTTTAAATCCTATCGTCTTACTTACATTCAAACCAAATGCGGTTGCGTTTGCTGTAGCAATATTTCCTATTTTCATTGATTGAGTAAAAAACGATGCAGAAATATCTACTGGAATTGGAATAGGAAGCCATACTTTTGGATTGTGCTGAATTCCAAAACCAAAATAATTAAATTCACCTAAATTTTCAATTTTAGTTGTTGGCACATACCTTAAAACAACCTGAGTACCAAAAACTGTACCTACACTTAGTTGAGGTGCAAAAAGTGGTAGTGCCGGTATTTCACCTAATAATCCTTTCACCGGAAGAGGAATAACTTTCCCGGGCACATTTACGGTTGCAGTGTCACCAGATGGAGAATTATAAGTAACATCTTCGCTGTAGAATTCTATTCTTACACTATCTTTTTTATCGCCAACAATTGTTGGTCCATAAATCCCTACTTCAAAATCCTGGGTAATAATCGCATTGATAACTGAATCTTGAATAGCTGTAGGTAAATCCTCTGTTAATTCTTCCGCTTGACTCCTATTGAATCTAAAACTCCCTTCTGTAGAAAAGGTTTTATTTTCAGAGTCAAATAGAGTTCCCATAAATACAACTCCTATCTCAAAATCTATTCCAAATATTTTTGACTTAGGGGCTTTGTGATACCATCCTCCATTTAAATTTGAACCAAAAGCAGAAACAATCGGGTTCACATAACTTTTTGCTGCATCTTTAGAAAGTTCTTCCAATGTCTCTTCAAGGTCATCAGCATATAAATTTGAAATTAAGAATATAGGAATTAATAGGAAAATTAATAAATACTTTTTCATCATACCATCTCCTCTTTTTTTGATTAAATGTAACTATGATTTTCATTATTTTTTGTCAAGAAATTTAATACATATTTTGAATTTTTATATTCTTACTAAATTATGTGCTCACTCCCTAAATTTTTTTAGAAGTTAAAATATATAATTTATATTCAATGATATCATTGAACCCCCTTGTTTGTTTTTACCCGATTTAAGCTCTTCACTTGTGTTATTCCCTTGAGAAATATGACGAATTTTTTTATAATCAATTGGAATCTTCTAGGAAAGTAGAAATCTTATGTTGAACTGATTACTTATTGGATTGAAGACCTTGTCTCATTCTATCTTTTACATTATCTTAAAATCATGCACTTTTTGGTAGAAGTAAATGTATCGGTATGTAATTTGTAGAAATAAATTCCATTGGAAAGTTGCCTTCCGTCCTCATCTTTTCCATCCCACACAACTTTAGTCATCCGCCCCGCCTTCCATAGTATTACGGCGGACAGGCAGCTGGCGGATTGGTCATTTGTCATTGGTATTAGTGTCTTTACAAGCTGACCTTTTATATTATAGATTTTTATCTGTGTTAATCCGCGTAAATCAGTGGCTAAATTAAAAGAAATCGTGGTAGAAGTGCTAAACGGGTTAGGATAGTTTTGATAAAGTTTGAACTCAGAAATGGGAAGCCAATCATCAACACCCATTTCCTCACCAAAGTCAGTGAGGATTCTTTCATAGAAGTCTTTTACATCATCTGGTTGCATAAAATAAAGCGGAAAACCGAGAACTACAAAATTTTTGTCATCAAGATTATTCACTAAACCGACAGCGAGACTATCATTAGCACCTGAAAAAGAGTCATATCTGTATAAAACATTTTCCGATTGTACATCATCAAAGGTAGTAATATAAGCCCACCTGTCATTCCATGCTGGGATAAATTCTCCATTAACATCAATATATGGATAGTTATCTTCTCCAAAAGCTCCAAGAAAATCTACATCTGGAATAATGACTACATTTTCTGCATTCAGGAAGTTTTGGAAGAAGAAATCTGAAATATAATCAGCAGTTTTCCATCCAGAGATTATTAGATTTCCTCCGCTAACGAGAAGCGAGGCAAGTTTATCAATTTCATTTGCAATGAGATGCTGATTATAATCATCGTCATACCAGATAACAGTTGAATAATGAGAGAGAAAGTCAAGTTCAATGGGTCCTTCAGATGCGTAGTCATAATCAGTAATACTGTAATGTTGCAAAGCATAATGATACAGGCTGTCTACGGTTTCATCATAGGGAGTAATGGGGCCACCATCACCATCCTTAGTTTCATCAACCAGCAGGATGCCATTGTCCATTGGAAAGGGAATAGGTGTTGCTGAAAGCTCATTTGAAAATTCTGATTCACCATTAAAATTATAACTTGATTTTCCATAACTTATTTTATAGTAATATGTATTCCCATTAATTGCTGTAGTATCAACAAATGATATTTGGTCTCCTGGAACTTCTCCTATCTTTTCATATTCACCCGAAGTTTCACTTCTATAAATAGAAAAATGGGAATCAGGCAAGAGATATGGCAGTTCCTGCCAATTCAAGAAAACAAAATTATCCCCTGGCAAGGCTAAGTCCAGGACAGGTAAGATTTCTGTACAACCGCGATTTAATATCCAATGATGTGGGTCAAATTGAACATCTGTAATTTCTTCCTCCTGTGAAAAATACTGGTATGAAAAATCAGGTTCCACATTCACAATTATGGAATCTTCACCTGTAGGCGTGTATACTTCAAACGGGATTTGCATCTCAAAATCTGTATCAGTATTTGAAATTGACCGCGATACTATCACAAGATTTGTGTCTGCAGAAATTGAATTATCTGATAAATAATAGAATTCAAAACTTGGCACACCGCTACCGAAAATCCAGTCATTAAAAAATTCTTGCAAATCCATTCCGCTAACAGATTCACAGACATCAATAAAATCTGTAGTTACCACATTGCCATATTTATAGGTATCAAAATATGTTTGAAGCATATTAAAGAATGTGCTGTCACCGACCATCAATCTAATCATATGCAGGACCGAGGCGGGTTTTTCATAAGTTGCTGGTGTAAAGTATGAATTGTAAGGTGGGTCATAAACCGTATAAGCATTACCTCCTGCCCAATTCAAATAGTATTGATGGAATGATGATTCTACATAATTGCACATTGCTTGAAAACCCTGCGTACCTTCTACATAGAGTGCTTCGGAATAGACAGCAAATCCTTCTGAAAGCCAGACATCCTTCCAGGTTAGAGGAGTCAGACAGTCACCAAACCATTGATGTGCCAGTTCGTGAACAAATATCCATTCATAAGTGCCCATACCATTTATAAGCCCACTCCCGATTGAGGTCATTGTTTGATGCTCCATTCCACCCCAGCCACCAAAAACACCGCATTCTGCCATTCCATACTTCTGGAAAGGGTAGTTGCCGTAATGATTTTCGTAAATTCCCAATGCCGTTGGAATGCAAGCAAAATCACTTTGGGCTGCAGTAAGATGGGATGGATAAACATAGTTTATGATTGGCAAATTTCCATAATCCTGCGTGAAAGTTGCATAATTGCCAACGCAAAGAGAAACCAGATAAGTGGCAATCAGGTCTGTATTGTCCCAGTAAAATGTTTTTGTGCCGTCTCCATTATCAATTTCATCTACAAGTATCCCATTTGAAGCTGTAAGCATATTATCAGGAACTCTTATATCCATTTTTGTGGTGGCTTTATCCCAGGGATGGTCATAGCCGGGCCACCAGAAGCGCACACCATTCGGGTCAGAATAAGTGAAGATATAGGTTTGCCAATGGATTCCTGTATGATATATATCTGAACTAATCGTGGGATATCCTTGATAGAAAACCTGTGTGGAAAGTGTATCGCCAATATTATAAGTCTGGTCAAGTGTAATAGTAATTATTTCCCCATCATAAGAGAATGTGGCTGAAGTTCCATTCACAAAAACAGAATCAACATTTAATTGCTCTAATTCATAGGAAACTTCTGTGAGATTATCTTCTTTTGCCATTATTTTTGCTCTAACATTTCCAGAAATGTAATGAGTTGATGGAAAGAGTTGAAGATTGATTTCGTAAGAAAGAGCATCATAGGAATGAACAGAATCAGAGCGAGAGGGGATTGTTCCAAATGTTTCATATTGTTTATGGAAATATCCTCTTGGGATTTCAGCAAAGGAGAAGGTAAAAGGTAAAAGGCAAAAGGTAAAAAGTAAAAGGCAAAAGGTAAAAAGTAAAAGGCAAAAGGTAAAAGGTAAAAGTAAAATTTTTTTCATTAGAACTCCCTTTCTTGGAATTTTCGGTTTGGGATGAACCTGAACCTACCCGATAAATTTTATTTAAAATTCAATCGCAGATTATCATCCTCCATCTCTCTTACAAATTTGGCGCCAGGTATGGTCTGGATAAATATTTCAGCAGTATTCCATACAATGCCTTTAAGAAGATGTCCGCCAACCATCTTATGTGTTTTTTGTGCTAAAGCAACATGAATATGCCATTCAGGCTTTCCCTCCGAATTAATGAACATATTTCCGTTTGTTGAAACCAATTCTGCGGGTCTCTCTATAGTTTCAACAATGTATTTTCCATTATCAAAATATCCAATTTCAGCGTTTTTTAACATACCAACTCCATTAAGGATTATTGCATTTTCAAGGTTGTTGCCTTTTGCAAATTTTTCCAGCATCTCCAAAAAATTTTCCTGATGAATAAGGCGAATACAATAAATATTGTCGTATTTTTTAAAAATCATATTTCTCCTAAAAGTGGTTTAAAAAAAGGAGATTGGGGAGTAAAAACTCCCCGGTATTGTTTATTAAAAGGAATGATTCTATTTAAAGAAATCAATAATAATGTCTGCTACTTCTATACCTACGCGGCCTTGCGCTTCTTTGGTTGCTGCACCAATATGTGGAGTAACAGAGACATTTGGATGATTGAGAAGTTCCATATTATTTGTAGGTTCCTCTTCATAAGAATCAACGCCAGCAAAGGCAACTTTGCCAGAATTTAAACTATTTAGTAAGGCTTTTTCATCTACAACGCCACCACGAGCACAGTTGATTATCATCACACCATCTTTCATCTTGGATATTGCATCCTCATCAATTATATAATGCGTCTCATCTGTGTGAGGAATATGCAGAGAAATGATATCTGACGAGGTAACGAGTTTTTCAAAATCTGTCAGTTCAACATCCAAATCTGTCTCTTCAACATAAGGGTCATAAGCGAGTATTTTCATATCAAATGCGAGAGCTTTTTTTGCAAGTGCTTTTCCAATATTTCCCAATCCGATTATGCCAAGCGTTTTACCAGCAAATTCTCTACCCTTGTATTTTTTCTTATTCCATTCACCTTTACGCATTGTGATGTTAGAATCTGGAAGGAATCTATACAAAGCAAACATATGAGCAAGCGCAAGTTCTGCAACAGATTGAGATGATGCTGTTGGAGTATTTGAAACTTTGATTCCTTTTGACTTTGCATAATCACCGTCAATGTTATCTAAACCAACTCCACCACGAACAATTAATTTGAGATTATCAGCAGCATCAATAGCAACTTTTCTTACCTTTGTTGCACTTCTAACAACGACAGCATCAAACCCCTTTATTATTTCAGCTAATTCTTCAGGGGTTTTCTTTTCAGTCTTTTTGACTAATTCATGACCTGCATTTTCAAGCATTTCAATACATCTTGAAGAAACAGGGTCACTGATTAAGATTTTAGCCATTTTATCCTCCTTGTCCTCCATAGTCCCGAAGAATTTTGGGACGAAGGAGGACTAATTATTTAGTCATCTTAATAATATCATTTTTTTGATTTCAGATTGATAATTCCCAGAACTTAGTTTATAGAGATAGATTCCGTTAGGCAATTTTTTACCCTTTTCGTCTTTCCCATCCCAGGATACGGAGTACTCCCGATACATCGGGGTTTTAGCGGTGAGAGACTCTCCGCACTCCAAATTTCTTACTATTTGACCTTTTATATTATAAATTTTTATCTTTGTGTTCTTCGTGTCTTTATGGTGAATTGAAAAAGAAATCGTGGTGGAATTGCTGAATGGGTTCGGATAATTTTGATGTAAGACAATTTTATAAGGAGTTTCATATTGATAATCATCAGCCCCTGCTTCTATTGTAATAACTACATCGTCAATATACCAGCCCAAATCTATGCGAGTATTATTGGATTTAAAATGCCATCTAATTATAGCATCTTGTTCAGAATAATTGCTTAGATCAAATACAACCTGTTCCCAGTCACTAATAGTACCAACGAAACCAGGTTCATCAGGACTGAAACTAGAAATATATCCATCATATCCTCCTACAGGAGTAATAAGAGTAAATGTAGAACCACCATCAGTTGAGATTTTTACATTTCCCCCATCATAGAATGTACCATAGGCTACATCAAACTCATGATAATGATAGAAAATTAAATGTGAATTATTGGGAATCAGGATTTCAGGAGAATTAAGATACCAGTTTGCATTATTTAAATAATGTCCAGTCAGTCTTGTGCCCCAAACATTAACACCTGAATAAGCATTAATACCACCTGCTGTTGGATCACCCCATTGCCATCCATCTGGATTGTTACTTGTAAAGCGACCATTATTATATTCAAAATCATTTATTAAATAAGGAATAAAAAGTTCAAAATCGATTACATTATTTACTTCTGTTACGATAAATAATTCTTTAATATAGGAATAACCATCAGCAGATACTCGGAATGTGTAAGCATCTTCCAAAATATTTTCAATAGTGTACTCTCCATACATATTTGTAGTAACAGGATCGATGGATGTATTCAAAAGCTTAATGCTTGCATTTTCTATAGGATCTCCGCTGTCTCCATCGGTAACCGCTCCTGTTAAAGTAACTATATCTGACTGTTCATCCAATGTTGCATTAACTATAATACTATTGTAATCCTTTACAGTTAAATTTTTTGTAAGTTGAGGAACATATCCCTCAGAATTTATTAATATATCATAAGTTCCGGAAGCAATCATTCTATGGTAATCTCCTATATCAGGGTCTGTAAATACTTGTGAACTATCAAAATCGTGGTCAACCACACTTATCATTGCATCAAGAGGATTACCAAGCGAATCTGTAACTATTCCTCTTATTCCATAGAGAACATTATCAATATAGTTTATGAAAGACCTTTTATTATACTCCCAATGAGCAGGTAGTTGATCAGACGATAACATTTTAACATCTGAAAGTTCAATAGTTACCTCTCTACAGCCTTGAAAGTAATTCATATAATCCTGTCTCCCACCGTTTACTTCATACCACTCATAACCATTTGTAATTCCATTATCAGACCAATATGGATTCATATACCCAGGTGGACTATATGCATGAACTGTATCTGCATATTCATGTGAAATTAGTTGATACCAATCATCATCCGCATGAAGTCTGGGCCAGGTATCCCAGGGATAGTTTACAACTTCAGCTCCACTATGAAAATTTGCAG
>CAYNOU010000046.1:0-22451 GCA_964398885.1 uncultured Candidatus Cloacimonadota bacterium
AACTGATTCAACTGATTCAACTAATTCAACTGATTCAACTAATTCAACAGATTCAACTATCTTATTGAACCTACTAAATCTTGATACTGTATTTTTTGTTCATCAAGGTATTTTTTTAATCCTTGAATTATTTCTAAACACACCAATGGATTTACAAAATTTTGAGTCCCAACAGCAATTGCAGAAGCACCTGCAATAATAAACTCCAATGCATCATTAGTATTTCTTATTCCACCCATTCCAATAATTGGTATTTTCACAACTTTTGCAACTTTATATACATTTTGTAATGCAATTGGTTTTATGCCAATTCCAGAATATCCAGCAATACCATTTTTTATTTTTGGCTTTCTTGTTTCAATGTCAATCGCCATTCCATAAACTGTATTGATTAATGAAAGTGCATCAGCTCCAGCTCTTTCTGCTGATATTGCAATTTCTTCTATGAAAGTTACATTCGGGGTTAATTTAACTATAATTGTCCGTTCGGTGAGCTTTCTTAAATAGGAGACTAATTTGAATACAACATCCTTATCCGTGCCAAAAGCAATTCCTTCATTCTCTACATTTGGACAAGAGACATTTATTTCATATCCATCAATTTCAGATTGCTTGTCCAATTCATGAATAACTTCACCAAATTCTGATATTGAACTTCCTGAGATGCTAACAATAATATTAGTATCAAATTTTTGGTATTCGGGCAAATCATTTCTTATAAAGTCTTCAAGCCCTGGATTTTGCAATCCAATAGAATTAAGCAAACCTACTTCAGTTTCTACAATTCTGGGTGGTTCATTTCCCGGTTTTGGAAGTAAAGTAATCGTCTTTGTAACAATTGCACCGAATTGTGAAATATTAAGTAATTCTGCAAATTCCAAACCAAATGTCCCGGAGGCAACCGTTACTGGATTTTTCCAAAGCATTTTTCCGATTTTTATTTTTAGATCAGCCATATTTTTCTATAATAATTAACAGCGAATGGACGCGAAAAACGCTAATTCTATTTTTTCATTTTTGACACTTAACCGCGAATGGAGGCGAATTCACCCCGTTAGATATTCAGATAATTCAATCTGATCTTTGTTAATTCTATAATTATCTAACGGGGTAAACGCTAATTTTTTACTTTATTCCTTTAATCTTTCATCTTTTACTTTTTACTTTTTACCTTTTACCTTTTACCTTTAATCTTTAATCTTATTCATTCCAGGCAATCTTATATCCATCAAAAACAGGTCCATCTTTACAAACTTTTTTATAAACCATTTTTCCATTTTCCATCACCTTTATTGCACATCCACAGCAAGTACCAATCCCGCAAGCCATTATCGTCTCTAAAGAAACTTGCAAATCAACATTAAACTGCTTGCAAATTTCAGTAAGTTTTTTCAACATCATTTGCGGACCGCAAGCATATACAACATCTACTGGATTTTTCTGCAAAAATTGCTCAACTCCATCAGTAACAAGACCTTTTTTGCCAACAGAACCATCTTCAGTAAAATTTATTACTTTGGTAGAAAAAATATCCTTTGAACCTTTTCCTCCATGAAAGAAAACAATTTCATCTTTTGCTTTTTCTAATTTTTTTAGAAGAAATGGAAATGGAGCATATCCAATTCCTCCACTTACAATTAGCACTTTTTTGTTTTTTACTAATTCAAATCCATTTCCAAGAGGACCGTGAAGAGATATATTTTCTCCAGTTTTTGTTTCAAAAAGATTTTTTGTTGATTCACCAACAATCTTAATCAAAAAGGATATTTGTTTATTTTGTATATTATATATGCTAAATGGTCGTGGTAAAATGGGAAAGTTTTGTTGTGGATTTTTTAGCCTAAAGAACTGTCCTGGATGGCATTGGTCTGCCATCTCATAATTGGAAAATGTAAGGATGAAATATTTATTATTGATAAGTTCTTTTTCAACTATTGGTAATAATTTATAAAACATTACTTAGCCTTTAATTGCGAAAAGTTCATCCTCCCGATACATCGGGAGAATTCGTTTTCGCACTCCGAGATAGCCCTTAATTAATATGGGGAGGAGTGCTGAAACGAGGAGCGAAACGACGAACTTTCAGCAAAAAGGTGAAGACGAAAAGTTCGCCCCGAATCCCCGATTGGATCGAGGACGGATCTATTTTTCGTATTCCAAAATATACTTCGTGTCTTTGGGTCTTCGTGGCTATTAATATTATATCTTCCATGTAAATTTCCCATCGCAGATAGTCATTTCTATCTTTGCCCAGAATTTCTTTCCAAGGAAAGGGCTATTTTTTGACTTTGACAAAATTTCCTTTTCAGTAAATGTATATGATTTATTTAGGTCAACAACAGTAATATCAGCAGGTTTTCCTTCCTCAATTTTACCAAGGTCTTTATTCATAATTTCTGCAGGTCTTGAGGTCATTTTATCAATTAATCTTTCTAAATCAATAATTTTTGTTTTTACAAAATTTGTATAAAGAGCAGGAAATGCGCTCTCAAAACCAATTACACCAAACGGTGCTTTGATAAATTCTAACTCCTTCTCATAATCTGAATGAGGTGCATGGTCAGTTGCAATAATATCAATAGTATCATCAAGCAATCCATTAATAAGTGCTTGCCTATCTAGTTCAGAACGGAGTGGGGGTTTCATTTTTGTATTTGTATCATAGTTTTCACAAGCCTTTTCTGTAAGTATTAGATGATGTGGTGTGGCTTCAGCAGTTACTTTTATACCTTGTTTTTTTGCATGCCTGATTAAATCTACGGTTCTTTTTGTTGACGCATGTGCAATATGGATATTTGTATTTGTTACATCAGTAAGCATAATATCTCTACTAACTATAATTTCTTCTGCTAAAGTTGGTATGCCTGGCAGCCCCAATTTCGTAGACATATAGCCGTAATTAACCTGACCATCTTTAGAAAGCGAATAATCTTCTGAATGTGAGATAATGGGTATTTCAAATGTTGATGCATAACGCATAACATTAAGCATAAGTTTGGCATTTTGAATACAATTACCATCATCACTAATTGCTACAATTCCACCTTTAATCATAGAGCCGATATTCGCAATTTCCTTGCCTTGTGAACCTTTTGACATAGCTCCGATTACAAATATTTTTGTCTTTCCAACATCTCGTGCTTTACGAGTTACATAATTCACTGTAGAAATATTATCAATAGTTGGATTTGTATTTGGCATACAACAGATTGAGGTAAACCCACCTTTTGCAGCTGACTTTGCACCAGATTCAATATCTTCTTTATATGTATAACCTGGGTCTCTAAGATGACAATGTAGGTCTACGAAACCCGGGAAGATGTGTTTATTAGAGCAATCATAAACTTCTGCAGATGGTTCATTAATATTTTTTGCTATTCTTTTAGTGATTTTCCCATCAATCAATAAGTCAGTTTTTTCAATTTTTTTTTCTGGTGACAGATAAACAAAACCATTTTTTAATAAAATCATATTTTCTCCAGAAAAGGGTTATTTGCTCCTGCGGAGCGTCATAAATAGTCAGAAAGTTCAACAATTGACTTCTTGACTTAA
Organism: uncultured Candidatus Cloacimonadota bacterium; assembly: GCA_964398885.1. Lineage (GTDB taxonomy): Bacteria > Cloacimonadota > Cloacimonadia > JGIOTU-2 > JGIOTU-2 > JAGMCF01. The sequence goes on from CAYNOU010000046.1 coordinate 3,553, forward strand.
TGACACACCGAAGGTGTTTATGACAGCGAACGAAGTGAGCGTTATGACCACTTATGACGATTCGCCAATTGGCGAATCATATGACAATATTTGACGCTACGAAGTAGCATTTGACTTATTTGATTTCCCGCCTAATATGAGAAAAAGCAATGCCATTCTAACTGCAACACCATTTGTTACTTGTTCAATAATGATACTATGCTCGCTATCAGCAACTTCTGGTAAGATTTCTACTCCTCTATTCATTGGACCTGGATGCATAATAAGAACATCATCTTTCGCATATTTCAGGACTTCTTTGCTCAGTCCATATCTTTTAGCATATTCACCCAAACATGGAAAGAGTCCTTCTGCCTGCCTCTCTAATTGCATTCGCAAAGCCATAATGACATCTGCTCCTTCAACTGCTTTCTGAAGGTCATATTCGCATTTCGCCACATAAACTTCCTCAACCTTTGGTGGCATTAAGGTACGAGGCGCACATACAGTCACTTCTGCACCCATTTTCTTCATTCCTATCAGATTTGACCTGACTACACGAGAATGCAAAATATCACCTATAATTGTAACCTTCAATCCTTTTAGAGTACCTCTCTTCTCCCATATACTAAACATATCTAAAAGAGCTTGAGTGGGATGAGCATGCGTTCCATCTCCAGCATTAAGAACTGGCTTCTGAGAATATTTGTGGACAAGCTGCGGCACACCGGGACAATTGTGACGCACTATGTATAAGTCTATGCCCATTGCATTAAGCGTATACACCGTGTCTTGCAGACTCTCACCTTTTTTCACAGAAGAGCCGCTTGAAGAAAAACTTATCACATCAGCACTTAATCTTTTTGCTGCCAATTCAAATGAGATTCTTGTCCTTGTGCTCTCTTCAAAAAAGAGTGTAGCAATTGTCTTTCCTCGTAATGTTGGTATCTTCTTATAATCTCGTTTGATGATTTGTTTCATAACCTTTGCAGTTTCAAAAATAGTCCCAATCTCTGATACTGAGTAGCTATCAAGTTCATATAAGTTTCTGCCAGAAAAATCTAATCTATCAGACATAATTCTCTCCGCAAAATATAATATATCTTAAGATTTTATGTGACATACACTTATGCCATTTTTACTATTATTAACATATATTTTTTATTATCAAAGCAAATGAATTATTAACCCACTTCTTAATTTCGGCTCAAACCATGTTGATTTTGGTGGCATAACCTTGTTTGCGTCTGCTACTCGCATAAGTTCCTGAATAGATGTTGGATAAAGCGCAAAAGCCACTTTATATTCTCCACTATCAACAAGCCTTTTTAATTCTTGTAAACCCCGAATACCACCTACGAAATTTATTCTCTTATCCTTTCTTGGGTCGGTTATACCAAGAATTGGTTCCATAAGATTTTTATGTAATATACTTACATCTAAAGATTCAACGGGATCTTCTTTGTCAAAGGTATCAGGTTTAGCTGTTAATCTATACCAAAATCCATTTAAATACATTCCAAAAGTATGTTTCTCCGACGGTTTGAATTGAGAATTCTGCTTCATTACACCAAATTTTTCAGTTATTTTATCTAAAAACCTGAATTCAGAAAAACCGTTTAAATCTTTAACCACTCTATTATAATCCATAATATACATCTGGTCATCTGGAAAGATAACTGATAAGAAATAATTATATTCCTCTTCACCTGTATGATTCGGATTATTTTTTCTTTTTATTGCTTGAACACGAGAAGCGGCAGCAGAACGATGATGGCCATCCGCAATATAGAGATAATCCAGAGCATTAAATTCAGCCTGAATTTTCTCAATTATCACTTCATTATCAATTTTCCAAATTGTATGTTTTATTCCATCATTACTTGTAAAATCATAAATTGGTTTATTTTTTTGAATATTTTGAACAATATTATTTATGGAGATTTTTGCATGATATGTAAGGAAAACAGGACCTGTATTTGCGTTAAGGATATACACATGAGTGGCTCTATCCTTTTCTTTATCAGCTCTTGTATACTCGTGAATTTTTATTTTCCCGTTATTGTAATCTTCTACAGAGACCCCGGCAACGATACCAGTTTGTTTATGTTCACCCATAATCAATTGATAGATATAAAGGCAGGGTTTTTCATCATGGATTAATATTTGTTTATCTATAAACTTTTTTAGATTTTCAGCACCTTTTTTATAAACCTTTTTATCATATTGATTTACATTTTTAGGCAAATCTATTTCAGGTTTAGAAATATGTAAGAAACTAAATTCATTATCTTTTACAAGTTCTCTTGCTTCATCAGAAGAGAGTACATCATAAGGAGGTGAGGCAACCTTTTCTGCAAGATTAGGTTCGGGTCGCAATCCTTTGAATGGTTTTATATCTGACATAGACTCCTCTTTATTTTCTTTCCGTAACAATATATTGTTAAATTTTCTGTCAAATATTTTCTTGACAAAAAATCTATTTTAAATCAAAAATGTCTTTGGAGGTGAGAAATGAAAAAAAATAGTTTAATTATTGGCTTTATTTTAATTGCCCTATTTTCTACTAATCTATTTAGCCAATTGAACCAGCAATCTATAAAGCTCTATCCCATTGAAACAGAGATAAAAAATATTTACACAAGGTATGACACAATCCCTGCCCCTGAATGGGAATTCATTAAATATCCAACTGAATTGATGACAAGTTATTATGACTATATGCCGGGTGGATATAACGGTTATCCACTTCGCTTACGGACTGTAGATGGCAATGACATAGTGCTGACTTTTCAAGCAAGCCCTGTCCCAACAAGTAACCGAGAAATATATATGACCTATATTTATGAAGATGGAACTATTGAAGGTCCTTGGTCATATGCCCAAGATGGACATCCAGGATTCCCCGCTATTGTTATACATTCGTCTTCTGGTAATATCATCTATGCTTATCATTCAATCTATGGGATCGTCCTTTACTATGAGGATTTTTTACCGGGTTTTTGGCCACCAGCACTTGTAGTTGAAGGAGGATACCTCTGTCCAAATCTTTATATTGGTCCATCACCTATTGAAGATAAAGTGCGAGTGTATCTTTTATCTTCAAGTGAAGATGTAAGAGTAATGTATATTGACATAGACGAAGACGAAAATGTAAATATGGATGAACTACTTAATATCAATAATTGGAGTGAAGTTTTTGTATTTACTGATTGGAGCAACTATGAGATACGTCCCTATCCTTCCTTTGCTGTAAGCTGGGATGAACCAGGTAAAGTGGCATTTATGGGATATGCTGGATTCTTAGCAGATGAGATAACTGGCTTGGAACCAGTTGATCCCGGATATTATGTATGGGAATCCTATGATTATGGAGAGACCTGGGACTATGCTAATTTGCATTCTTATCCGAACATGGAGAATAGAGATGTGCTTTATCAGGTAGAAAATATTCCTGGGTTTGGGCCTGAAGGAGAACCTCCCTTTGATCATTTAGATGTTTGGCTTGGGTGGCCTGGCAATCAGCACTCCTGTCATCGTTCTGCACTCTATGATGGAGAAGATAATCTACATATGCCTCAATTATTATGGATTTGCTATGTAGACAGGGAGGCAGGAAGTGTTGCGTATTGGCCCTATTATCTCTTCCAATTTCAAGCAGATATTGTTTACAAAGCTGATGGCACCTGGGAGATCCGCCATGTGCCTCTGTTGCCAGGAACAGATCCATGGACTGGATATAGTGTGCCCTGGACATGGTCAGAGACAGATACTACTGTTTATCCATGGCTGGACATGTCTACTTCAGATATTGAACTAGCCTTTCACGAGAATATACAACATCAAGCAGTTAACAAAGAAAATAACTGGATGGTTCAGGTTTGGGCAAGCGGGACTAAACTACTGATGGCTGAGAATCAATTTCCGTCCGGTTGGTATGATCCTAATTATCTCGGGCATCCTATAATCCATATCTCTGCATCCAAAGATAATGGTGAAATATGGAGTGACCCTATAGAGCTTTCTGATATTTATAGCACCCAATTTCCAGAATTTGCTAACCAGATTACTGTATATCCCTATGTGGCTCCATATATTAAAGATTTAGGAGATGGCTGGGGTCAGGTTTATATGTATTACTTTGACGATAATGATTATGGCTCATCCCTTCTATGTCAGGGACCTAATACTGGTGGACAGATTACTTATTGCAGTTTCAAGATAAATTTTGATGATATTGTGGCTGTAGATGAAGAGCAAGAAGTACCATCACCTAAAATATTGCTTTATAACTATCCCAATCCGTTCCATTCTTCAACCACGATTTCTTTTTTAGCCACGGATTTACACGGATTATCACAGATAAAGATTTATAATGTAAAAGGACAATTGGTCAAAGAGTTAGTCCCCGATTTAATCGGGGATAGAAGTAAGAAGTTAGGAGTTGGCGAAGCAATTTGGAATGGTAAAGATGAAAATGACAGAGAACTCCCTAATGGCATATATCTATATCAACTGAATTTTGCAGACCAAGTTATTACTAAAAAAATGATTCTATTAAGATAAAGTCTCATCTATGTATTTTAGTGAGTGAAATTAACAGGAGGTAAAAAATGAAATTCGAAAGATCTACCTTTAATAGGAAATTTAGTTTAATTGGCTTTATTTTAATTGTCCTATTTTCTACTAATCTATTTTGCCAATTGAACCAGCAATCTATAAAGCTCTATCCCATTGAAACGGAAATAAGAAATGCTTACACAAGGTATGATACAATCCCTGCCCCTGAATGGGAATTCATTAAATATCCAACTGAATTGATGACAAGTTATTATGACTATATGCCAGGTGGGTACAAAACTCATCCAATTCGTCTTCAAACAGGAAATGGAGATGGTGTCTATATGACATTTCATGGGAAATATAGTCTAACTTCTAATCGCAGACAGTATTGGACATATCTTGATTCTCAGGGTAATCTTTGGGACTGGGGAACTATTACAACTTATAATAGATTGCAAGGATGTGGCAGTATTGATGTTCATCCAGAATCAGGAAATTGTATCGCTTGCTGGCAGGAAGATAGTGATGGAGACGACTTTCTTGAGACACCAATTACTTATGATGATTTTGATTTCTTCCAGCTTCTAGGTTTCTGGCAATCGCCTTATATCATAGAAAATCCTGCTGCTCCTGACAGTGAATTTATTTTTCCTTTGGTTTATATAGGCAACTCTCCCTTAGGAGATAGCCTTTCTCGTGTATATGTATTAAGAACCAATACAGGCTTATTTAGTGGAAATGTTCAGATGCTGTATAAGGATATTCAAAATCCCTATGAAATAACCCAACCTGGTTGGCTTAATAATCAAATTACAAACGAAAATGGCGACCCGATGTTTACAGATTGGTGTGAACAGGATATTATACCTTACTGGTCATTTGCAATTGATAAACAAACTCCCGGCAGAATTGCATTTGTTGGCTATGCTGACTACTATCTTGAAGTGCCATCAAATCCACCAGTTGAAGAAGGATTCTTTGTCTATGAATCTTTAGATTACGGTGAAACATGGACTCTTTATGATTTTGGTATGCCACCAGCAATAGAAAATCTTTTACAATTAGAAGACATTCAAGGTAATGTGCTTGATTCCATTGAAGTAGGTATCGTTGGCTTTAACAATACAGCTTTATATGATGGAGAAGGTAATCTACATTGGTGCTATACTGGAGGATATGGATTTACTTATCCTACAGGGTATTGTTATCTTACTCATTTCATTCCTGCTTGTGAGTTTGTATGGTTTGGTGACGATATTGTAAAATGGCGTAATGTCTGGCCACGAGTTCCCTGGGAGATTGACGAAAATGGAGATACATTAGTTCATTACAGTAATGCAGTTAGCGGATATGATGGTGGGGGTTCAATGTTTCACGAGAATATGCAAAAGCAAGCTGTGAATCTGGAAAACAACTGGATGGTACAGGTGTGGGCTGATGGAACTTATCATATGTTAGGTATGAACAGTGTGCCACAGTATCAGGGTTATATTGAACATCCAATCATTTTTGTTTCTGCTACCAAAGATAATGGTATGCATTGGACAGAACCTATTGAACTTACTGATATTTACAGTCAAGTCTTTCCAAGTTTTGCGAACCAAATCACTGTCTATCCATACATTTGTGACCAGATTGTAGATTTGGGAGATGGTTGGGGTCAGATTTATATGTATTATTTTGACGATAATGATTATGGCTCATACCTTCAAGGATTGGGACCTAATACTGGTGGGCAGATTACCTATTGTAGTTTCAAGATAAATTTTGATGATATTGTGGCTGTAGATGAAAAGCAAGGAAAGCAACAAACCGAAATATCGTTTCTGAATTTCCCTAATCCTTTCAGCACTTCCACTACAATTTCATTTAATTTAGCCACAAAATCACACGAAAAAAGACAAATAAAGATTTATAATGTAAAAGGGCAATTGGTTAAAGAGTTAGTCCCCGATTTAATCGGGGATAGAAGTAAGAAGTTAGGAGTTGGCGAAGCAATTTGGAATGGTAAAGATAAAAATGGTAAAGAACTTCCGAATGGAATCTATCTGTATCAACTAAAGCGTGGAAACCGATCTATTACTAAAAAGATGATATTGTTAAGATAGTTTGTCATTTAATATTTTGAATATTATCAGAACTAAATTCTTTGTGTCTTTGTGCCTCTGTGGCAAAACATAGGAGTCCCAAATGTCAGAATTTGTTAAGTGGCATAACGATTTGCTAATTAACCAAACAAAAGTTGCATTAGAAAAAAATGGATTTCTAATTGAAATTTTTGAAACCAAAGAAGAATGCCTTAAAAGTGCAGTCGCTCAAATTGATAAAAATGCAATTATTGGTTTTGGTGGTTCCACTACTGTAAAAGAAATTGGACTTTTTGATTATTTAGTTCAAAATGATTATAACTTAATAAACCCATACAAACATGGATTATCAAGGGAAGAAGTTTTTGACCTTCGTAAAAAAGCTCTTACTGCTGATTTATTCATCACTGGAACTAATGCCATTACTGTTGAAGGTGAGTTAGTTAATGTAGATGGCTATGGGAATCGCGTTGCAGCTATTACATTTGGACCAAAAAAGGTATATATCTTTGTCGGAATCAATAAAATTGTCTTAAATCGTGAACAGGCAATTGATAGAATCTTTGATTATGCAGCACCAATTAATGCAAAAAGATTAAATAAAAATGTCCCTTGTGTAGAATCAGGCTTCTGTGAAGATTGTGACAGTCCAGAACGAATCTGTAACCATTTGGTAATTACGATGAAGCAGAGGTTTCCGGATAGGATAAAAATTTTCTTGATAAATGAGAAACTGGGATTTTGATTTTGCTTAACAGAAAAGGTGTTCTGGGTAGGTTTGGGTTAAACCCGAACCTACCCCTCTACACGTATATGGACTCGGAATCTGTGTAAGGTTATATTAAATTAAACAATTATCTTCTTTTTTTGACAAACATTACAAGAGTAATCATTTTTGACAAAAATGTCTGCAGGAGAGAGTATGTCATATTTAGTATTAGCAAGAAATTATCGTCTGTTTAACGAGTCAAAATTAACACTGGATGAAAGAGAATAGGCCTATTGAAGAGTTTGTGAGTTGGGAGACAAAGATTGAAAAAAGAAAGAAGTTTGAAAAAGAGAATGGAATTCAAAGAATCGGAATATATTGAATTTAAGAAGTCTACCTCTGAGTTAAAAGAAGCAATTAAGTCAATTGTTGCAATTTTAAATAAACACCAAAAGGGAGAGTTGTATTTTGGAGTTAAAAATAATGGTGAAGTTGTGGGACAGGCTATTAGTTCGGAAACATTAAGGGATATATCAAAATCAATTTCAGATAATATTGAACCTAAGATATTCCCGAAGATTGAGGAGATACAATTAAATAATAAAAATTGTATCAGAATAGATTTTGAAGGAAATGATATTCCTTATTTTGCTTATGGAAGAGCACATATCAGGGTGGCTGATGAGGATAAAAAACTCAGTATAAAAGAGCTAGAAAGATTATTTTTAAGGAAAAACAAAATTTACTGGGACAGCCAATATTCAGATTTTAAAATATCACAGATTAATGAGCGTATCTTAAAAAATTATATTCAAAGAGGGTTGAATGTTAAGAGGATTAGTTTTGAATATAAGAGTAAAGAGACAACTTTAAAAAAATTAGAGCTTTTGAAAAACAATCATATATTAAAAGCAGCAGAAGTTCTTTTTTCCGATAAAAATAATTTAGAAGTGCAGTCTGCAGTATTTGCTTCAACAGACAAAACAACTTTCTTAGATATAAAGGTTTTTCAGGGAACAATATTTAATATTCTGGAACAAACAGAAACATATATTTCAGAAAGACTTAATTGGCGAGTTGAATTTAAAAATTTTAAAAGAGTTGAAATACCTGAAATACCAATTGATGCAATTAGGGAAGCATTGGTCAATTCCTTATGTCATAGAGATTATTTTAAACCCGAAAGTAACAAAATTGCAATTTTCAAGAACAGAATAGAAATATGGAATCCTGGCAGGTTTCCGGAAGGATTAACACCTCAAGACTATATAAAAGGTGAGGAAGAATCCGTTCTTAGAAATCCAGTGATTGCCAAAATTTTGTATTATTCAAAAGATATTGAGAAATGGGGTTCTGGCTTAAAGAAAATCTATGATGAATGCAAATTAAATAAAATAACAGTTGAATTTAAAAATACCAAAAATGGATTTAAAGTTGTTTTTTATAGAAATGAAAAATTATCTACCCCCCAAGTTACCCCCCAAGTTACCCCCCAAGTGAAGCTGACTGAACTGGAGTTAACAATATTTAATGAGATTATGAAAAATCCAAAAATTTCAAGAAAACAAATTGCAGATATTTTAAATATAACGCCAGGAACAATAAAAGAGTATCTGGAGAGATTAAAAGAAAAGGGATTTATAAAACGAAAAGGCAGAACAAGTGCTGGTTACTGGGAAATAACTGAAAAATAATAAAAAATTATATTGCTATAACTTTTAGGAGAACCTATGTCATATTTAGTATTAGCAAGAAAGTACAGACCTCAAACATTTGATGAATTAGTTGCACAAAAGCATATTACAGAGACATTAAAAAATGCAATAAAAACAGACCATATTGCTCAAGCATTTCTTTTTACTGGACCTCGTGGAGTTGGGAAAACTTCAATGGCACGAATTCTCGCAAAGGCACTCAATTGCAAAGAAGGAACAACAATTACACCATGCAATAAATGCAAAAATTGTTTAGAGATAACCAATTCCACATCTGCGGATGTTATTGAAATTGATGGTGCTTCAAATACAGGGGTGGATGATATACGCAGTTTGCAAAATGAACTTTTGTATCCTCCCCAGAGTTCAAAATTCAAAATTTATATAATTGATGAAGTCCATATGTTGTCTAAAAATGCTTTTAATGCCTTGCTAAAAACTTTGGAAGAGCCACCCTATAATGTAAAATTTATTTTCGCAACAACTGAACCTCATAAAGTCCTGCCAACAATTACCTCACGCTGTCAGAGATACGATTTCCATAGAATTCCAATTCAGGAAATTATCAACCAGATAAAAAAGATTACACCTTACGAACAAATAGATTTTGAAGATTCTGCAATATTCCTAATTGCTAAAAAGGCAGATGGCAGTCTACGAGATGCTTTAAGTCTAATTGACCAGATTCTATCCCTGGATAAAAAGAAAATCACAAAAGATGATGTCCTGCAAATATTTGGAATAGTTGATATAGATTTTTATCACAGTCTAATTAAAAATATTGTTGAAAATGATGATAAAGAAGTTATAGAAAATTTCCATAATACAGTTGCTAAAGGAAATGACATTAATGAACTTACGCTTGGTTTCATTGAATATCTTAGAAATATTTTAATGCTGAAAATTGGAATAACTCCTGAGGAAGTCCATTCTGATGATGTAGCGCAATTAACTAAATTCAGCAAAAAATTCTCTGAAGAAAATCTTTTATATGCGATTACTATTCTAATAGACACAAAAGAAAAACTAAAAACCTCTTCACATCCAGTCCTTTTTCTTGAAACCACATTATTGAAATTAACTAACTTGAAGAAATTAGTTTCTATTGATAGATTAAAATCAGATATGATTGTTGCTGAACAAGCACAAAAATCTTATATCCCGAAAGCTAAGCCTGCAAAAATTAAATTCACTTCTGAAACTGTCCCCAGAAAAAGAATTGAGAAAGAAAAACCTGGTATAGAAACTGAAATTGTTCAAACTGCAAAAACTGGAGAAAAAGATCTTAAAAAAATTAATATTACTAAAGAACTATTGGATAAAGAATGGGCAAAAATAGAAAAAGAAGTAAGAGATGAAATGCCAGTTAGTGCTATTTATCTTTCAAAAATTAAATTGAAATCAATCAGAAATAATTTCTTACATTATACTACCACATCTAAATTAGCATATCAGACCCTTAAAGATGTTTCTGAAAGACTTACACGATTGCTAACAAATCATTTTGGAATCCGAACAAAAATTGATTTTGAACTTGTTCAAACTGAGAAAAGGAAGTATATTAACAATCCCACTATTGAAGATATAAAACGAGAATCTCCAAAACTTGCTGAAATGATTGATACTATTGATGGCTATATTGTTGGTCAGACAAGAGGGTGATGAGTTATAACGCTTCAGACTACGGCCAGTCTTGGCTAGGCCAAGCCTAGACAGGCGCCCAGACGCTTCGCTGTCAAAATGCTCACTTTCCCCGCGTCCGCGGGGATCGCTGTCATAAATAGTCATTACGCTACGCTGTAAAAACGTTTTACCTATAGGCTGGTTCAGATTTGAAATCTGAACCACATTGTTTCTAAACATCTTGGTTCAAGTTGTAAACTTGAACCAGCGGAGGTTCTCATATTATTGCATTTTTTTCAATTATTCTTTTTTATAAATAAAAATATCTCTGTGTCCTCTGTGTCTCTGTGGCAAAAAAGGATCTAATATGAAATTCATAGAAAAGTATAGAAAAATTTCAAAGAAACACAATTCGCTTGTTTGTGTAGGGCTGGATAGTGATATTTCAAAAATACCATCATTTATAAGAGAAAATTTTGAAAATCCTATCTGGGAATTTAATAAAAGGATTATTGATGCAACACACAAATATGTTGCTGCTTACAAGCCTAATCTTGCCTTCTACATTTCTGATGGTAATAGAGGACTTTCTGCATTGGAAAAAACAATATCCTATATCCCATCTGATATACCAATAATTCTTGATGTGAAAGTTGGGGATATTGGCAACACAATGACCCAATATGCAAAAGCATATTTTGAGGAATTGAATGTAGATGCAATAACTATTAATCCATTAATGGGATTTGATGTAATTGAGCCATTATTTAAATATCAAGATAAGTATATTTTCTTTCTGGTGCTTACCTCTAACAAATCAAGTAAAGATTTTTTGAATAATGAGAACAAATTTTACAAAAGAATATGTGAAAAAATAAATGAATGGGATTGTGGAAATATTGGGGTAGTGGTTGGTGCAACCAATTATAAAGAGATAAAAGAGATTAGAAACATTTTGCCAGATTCAATTTTTCTTATTCCTGGTATAGGTGTACAGGGTGGAGACCTTGATATTGTGATGCAAAATGCTGTTGGAAAAAACGAACCAAATATATTGATAAATTCATCCAGAGGAATAATTTTTGCTTGTCAAGATAGGGACTCGAAAGATTTTGCAAAATATGCAGGACTTGCTGCTAATAAATTACAAAACAGAATAAATTCAAATATATAATCTTAATTTAAAATTTGACATTTATTTGAAGCTTCAAAACTTGACCCCGTGTAATATATTTTACATGTTTGGTTTTATAAAAGATAGTTATTTTAATAGATAGTATTATCTGGGATGAGCTCGTGAAATATAGTATTACACGGGGTTGACATATAAAAGGTTACTCTATCTTTTTCTTCTATGAATAAACCAATAGGAATTTTTGATTCAGGAGTAGGCGGACTTACTGTATTTCGCGAAATTAGAAAGAAATTACCAGAAAAAGATATTATCTATTTTGGTGATACTGCTCGTGTTCCTTACGGCTCAAAATCTAAAAATACGATAATACAATACTCCCTACAAAATGCAGCTTTTTTAATAAGACAGAATATTAAAATTCTTGTTGTGGCGTGCAATACCTCTTCTGCTTACGCAATAGATGAACTAAAGAAACATTTTCATATTCCAATTATAGGTGTCATTGAGCCAGGAGCAATAAAAGCACTTGAAGTGTCCAGAAATAAAAGAATTGGCATCATCGGAACCTATGGAACAATAAAGAGCCGTTCTTATGAAAAATCATTGAAAGCACTTTCTAAAGATTGCTGTATTTTTAGTAAAGCAACACCATTGTTAGTCCCATTAGTTGAAGAAAATTGGATAGACCATAAAGTTTCAAAAATGATAATAGAAGAATATCTCGCAGAGTTGATTGAACAAAAAGTAGATACTTTAATACTCGGCTGTACTCATTATCCTGTGTTGAAAAAAGTTATTAAAGAAGTTGTTGGAAAAGATGTGCAATTAGTAGATTCGGCAGAATCTGTAGCACAGAAGATACAACAATTTTTTTCTGAAGAATCTTCCGGGGAAAGAATTGGAAATAATACATTTTATATCAGCGATAATCCCGAAAAGTTTAAATTATCAGGAAAACAGATATTAAAACAGGACCTGGAGAATGTTCATAAAGTATATTTTTCTGATGCATGGATAATTGATAATTTTGAAAAACAAATATAAATTATGCCGCAGATTGACGAACAAATACAGCAATTTCTTTTAAATAGAACTTCTGGTGCAGAAGAATTATCCAAAAATGCATTAGAAATAATTAAAAAATTATATCATTTAGAAAATAAAGAGGAAAGAATTACAGAGTTCTTAAGAAAATCTGCTGAGCAATTTCCCGTGATGGTTCCTATCCTGAAAATAAAAGATTTTTTACAAAATAATGATATTAGCGATGATAATTTGAAAAAACTCATTAGTTTGTTATCTGATAAATCATATATTAAAAATGTTTCTTTCCTGTTTTCAAGACCGAAACATTTACTTACCTTTAGCAATAGTTCTTCTGTTCGTAAAATTGTGAAAAGATATAGAACTTCAATTCTGAAAATTTTTTGTTGCCATTCTCTTCCTCTTGGTGAAGGTGAATATTTGCATAAATTCTTTGAAGAACAAAAAATAAATTCTACACTTATTGAAGATTCTGAAATATCAAAAATACTTAAAGATGTTGATTTTATTATAATAGGAGCAGATGCAATTACAAAGAATTATTTTGTTAATAAGATTGGCACCTTGCAATTAGTTCTATTAGCAAATTATTTTCAGAAACCTGTTTATGTTGTTGCATCTAAGTCAAAAATTATTAATGCTGATAGATTAGATATATCAAGGTTAGGACCGTATTTTGAGAAAGTTGATAATAAGCTTGTAACAAAGATAATAATGTGATTTATAAACCTCACCCTAACCCTCTCCTAAAAGGAGAGGGAATATATTTTTTATCATCATATGAGAATGATTAAGGATAGGGTCAAAAAATTATGAAAGATATTATAATTCAAACTGCAAGAAATCTTCGTAAAAACAGCACAAAAGCAGAGAGAATTATCTGGCAGGTTGTAAGAAACAGAAGAATAAAAAACAAGAAATTCCGTCGTCAATATCCAATTGAATTTGAATATTACGGACAAAAACGACATTTTATTGCAGATTTTTATTGTCATGAATGTAAGCTTATTATAGAAATTGACGGTGGTATACATGAAACTCAAAAAGATTATGATAAATTAAGGACCCAGATTATAAATAAATTAGGTATTAAGGTTGTAAGGTTTAAAAATAAAGATTTAGAAAATAGTTTAGATAAAGTAATAGAGAAATTAAAGAAATATATAACCTAACCTTAACTATCTCATAAAAGGAGAGTGAAATATTTCCTTCTCCTCATAGGAGAAGGATTAAGGATGAGGTTAAAAAGGAGATAAACATTATGAACAAAAACTTTTCCACCAAAGGTGGATCCATTGGAGATGTATCAAAAGCAATGACGATTAAATTATCTAAAGAATTGCCACCAAAACCAGAATTCAAGCAAAACATCAGACGAGCTCCAGATAGAGGTCTTAATCTTAGCAAAAACGAAATCAAGATTGCATTGAAAAACGCATTAAGATACATCCCATCTGAATTACATGAAAAATTAGCACCCGAATTTCTTGAAGAATTGAAAACTCGTGGAAGAATCTATGGTTATCGTTATCGCCCAAAAGCTGAGATAAAAGCTAAACCAATTAATGAATACAAAGGTAAAATTTTGGAAGGAAAAGCAATTCAGCTTATGATTGATAATAATCTGGATTTTGATGTAGCATTATATCCTTATGAATTAGTTACTTATGGGGAAAGTGGACAAGTTTGCCAGAATTGGATGCAGTATCGTCTCATAAAAAAATATCTGCAAATTATGACAGACCAGCAAACCTTAGTCGTGGCTTCTGGACACCCAGTTGGATTATTTCCTTCCAGACCTGAAAGTCCACGAGTTATAAACACAAACGGCTTATTAGTTGGTATGTATGATAATCCTGATGACTTCCATACAGCGACAGCAATGGGAGTTTCAAACTATGGACAGATGACTGCAGGCGGTTGGATGTATATCGGACCTCAAGGAATTGTGCACGGAACTTATATCACCTTACTTAATGCAGGGAGATTATATCTCGGTATTCCTGAAGATAAGGATATAAAAGGACATATTTTTGTAAGTTCTGGACTCGGTGGAATGAGTGGTGCCCAGGCAAAAGCTGTTGAAATTGCGGGTGGAGTCGGAGTTATCGCAGAAGTTGATTTTTCCAGAATAAAAACCAGATTAGAACAAGGTTGGCTTTCTAAATACTCAGATAATCTTAAAGAAATTATTGAATGGATGCAAGAAAGCAAACGCAAAGGTGAAGCAACTTCTATCGGATATTACGGCAATGTTGTTGATTTGTGGCAATATCTCGTTGATAATCATATTGATGTTGAATTAGCATCAGACCAGACTTCCTGCCATGCTGTTTATGAAGGAGGTTACACCCCGCAAGGTATAACTTTTGAACAAGGAAGAAAACTGCTTAGAAAAGATTTAAATGCCTTTAAACAAAAAGTGAATGCATCTTTAAAGAAACAATTTGAGTTAATCAAAATTATAACTGAAAGAGGAACTCATTTCTGGGATTATGGAAATAGTTTTATGAAAGCTGTATTTGATGCTGGTGCAACAAAAATTGCCATAAATAATAATCCAAAAGAAGGTTTTATCTTTCCTTCGTATGTGGAAAATATTATGGGTCCTATCTGCTTTGATTATG
Source organism: uncultured Candidatus Cloacimonadota bacterium (assembly GCA_964398885.1). Taxonomy (GTDB): domain Bacteria; phylum Cloacimonadota; class Cloacimonadia; order JGIOTU-2; family JGIOTU-2; genus JAGMCF01. The sequence continues at coordinate 19,035 of CAYNOU010000046.1, forward strand.
GATATGGACCATATCGTTGGGTTTGCTTAAGCGGAAATCATAAAGATTTGATAAAAACTGATAAAGCCGCTGCAGAATGTATTGACCCAAACCGAAGAGCACAGGACAGAGACAATTATCATTGGATAAAGAATGCTGAGAAAAACAAATTAGTAGTCGGCTCCCAAGCAAGAATTCTTTATGCAGATGCTGAAGGAAGGATTAAAATTGCATTAAGATTCAATGAAATGGTTAGGAATGGTGAAGTCGGACCAATTATGATAGGGCGAGACCATCACGATACGGGCGGGACTGATTCTCCATTCCGCGAAACTGCCAATATTAAAGATGGCAGCAATGTTTGCGCAGATATGTCAATCCACTGCTTTGCTGGAAATGTTGCGAGAGGAATGACAATGGTTGTAGAAAGCAACGGCGGCGGCGTTGGGATTGGCAAGGCTTTCAACGGCGGTTTTGGACTTGTCCTTGATGGAAGCAAAAGAGTTGACAGGATAATCAAATCTGCTTTAGATTGGGATGTTATGGGTGGAGTGGCTCGCAGAGCCTGGGCAAGAAATTCTCACGCAATTGAAACTGCTATTGAATGGAATAAGAAAAATCAGGGGAAAGGGCAAATAACCCTGCCTTATGAGCCGGAAAATGAACTTGTTGAGAAGTTGGTTGAGAAAACTTTTAAGAAATAGGGAGATTATGGAGTCGGCGAGTCTCTCGCCGTATTTAGGCAACAGAGTTGCCTACTACAAATAAGCTCCGATATATCGGAGCTACTCCAAATAATAATAAACAAAAGGACAAAACAATGAGAAACAAAAGTTTAATAATAATCCTTATAATTACTCTAATTTTATCAACCATCTCTTGTGGGAAAAAAACCACAGAGATTAAATCTGATAATTTTGGAGTAATACTGGATTCATTACGTTATTCTACTATTCAAGAAGCCATAAATGAATCAGCAGATGGTGATACCATTTATCTCACAGAAGGAATTTATGCAGATGCTGGTGATAAAAATCTTACATGGGATGGTAATGAAAAGCATTTGACCATCACACTTCATGAAGATGCAGATTATGCAATTATTGAATGTAATGGAAAAGGGAGTGGTTTTAGGTTTGATAGAACAAATCAAAACACTTTAGATATTATTGATGGCATAACTATAAGAAATTGTGAAAAATATGACAGTGAAAATGAGATTGGTTATGCAGGGATTTATTGTGAAGGTGTAGCAGTTACAATAAAAAATTGTATAATAATAGATTGTGGCTGGTGTGGAGTTTATTGTGACAATGCAGACCCTATTATTGAAAATTGCATGTTTTCAAAAAATCTGGTTGGAATTATGGCAGATAATCACTCCTTGCCATCAATAAAATTAAGTATAATTGAGAATAATAAACTGGAAAGCATTTATGCTACTGATGAGTCCTATATTTCAATATTAAACAATCTGATTGTAAATAACCAAAGAGGAATTCATTGTCTGGGCGGTGCTTCTGCAAAGATCGTAAACAATACTATAGCTGATAATGACGAGTGGGGAATAAAACTTAGAAATGATACACCAGCAGATGTAATAAATAGTATTATCTGGAGCAATGGAACCTGTTTTGATGTTGATTATAATAAAATTACTGTTTCATATTCCTGTGCTCAAGATTCCATTCCTTCAGTTAATCCTGATTCATTAGGAAACATTTATAAGAATCCTTGTTTTGTATTTCCTGGGAGAGATTATCACTTGCAAAATACAAGTCCAAACATAAGCCCATGTATTGATGCAGGCAATAATGATGTTGTTAATTGGGATGATGATTTAGATGATGAGCCGAGAATCAATGGTGAGACTGTTGATATGGGAGCGTATGAGTGGTAGAGAAATAGAAAATCTTGAGTTATCCCAATACATGTAAAATCTTGAGTTAAGTCTGTAAGACTTGACTTAAGGTGTATTGAGGATAAATCGGTTGCTGATGGATGACTTAAGTTTTAAAAAATGAGGATACAATGACAGAAAAAGAATTTATGAATAATCTTGCTAATAGTGAAGTTGATATATTGCAGCAATTTCTTGATTTAATAAATGAGTTGGATATTGCATATTGTGTTATTGGTGGATTAGCTGTAAATGCGTATGTAGAACCTGTTGTTAGTTTAGATTTGGATTTAGTAGTTATTGCTGATGCAATAGATAAATTGAGAAAATCAGCAAATAAGATGTTTATGATAAAAGAATTTCCACATAGTTTGAATCTTACAAGTTCAAAATCTGATTTACGAATTCAAATTCAAACTGACCTTCGTTATCAACCTTTTATAGACAGAGCTACAACAAGAAAAGTAATGGGGTATGAGATGAAAGTTGCAACTATGGAAGATGTAATGCAGGGAAAAATTTGGGCATATTCTGATGAGCAAAAGCACCGGAGTAAACGACAGAAAGACCTTGCTGATATATTTCGTCTCGTTGAGGAGTATCCACATTTAAAGGATTTATTGCCGGAAACTATTAAAATTAGAATATCTTGAGTTATCCCAATACATGTAAAATCTTGAGTTAAGTCTGTAAGACTTGACTTAAGGTGTATTGAGGATAAATCGGTTGCTGATGGATGACTTAAGTTTTAAAAAATGAGGATACAATGACAGAAAAAGAATTTATGAATAATCTTGCTAATAGTGAAGTTGATATATTGCAGCAATTTCTTGATTTAATAAATGAGTTGGATATTGCATATTGTGTTATTGGTGGATTAGCTGTAAATGCGTATGTAGAACCTGTTGTTAGTTTAGATTTGGATTTAGTAGTTATTGCTGATGCAATAGATAAATTGAGAAAATCAGCAAATAAGATGTTTATGATAAAAGAATTTCCACATAGTTTGAATCTTACAAGTTCAAAATCTGATTTACGAATTCAAATTCAAACTGACCTTCGTTATCAACCTTTTATAGACAGAGCTACAACAAGAAAAGTAATGGGGTATGAGATGAAAGTTGCAACTATGGAAGATGTAATGCAGGGAAAAATTTGGGCATATTCTGATGAGCAAAAGCACCGGAGTAAACGACAGAAAGACCTTGCTGATATATTTCGTCTCGTTGAGGAGTATCCACATTTAAAGGATTTATTGCCGGAAACTATTAAAATTAGAATATCTTGAGTTATCCCGATACATCGGGATGACTTAAGATTGGATTAAGAGATAAACTTAACTCATACATCAGTTGACGGATAATTCAAATTTCAATAATAATTAAACGGAAAAATAATTCAAATTATTCACATATTTACATAATTAAATCATCCACAAATAATAAAAAATTTGACAATTTAAATTGATGCACAATTAATTTGAACAATTGTTTTAATCATTTGTTTTAAATAATTGTTTAAATATATTTTAAAGGAGT
>CAYNOU010000047.1:0-21747 GCA_964398885.1 uncultured Candidatus Cloacimonadota bacterium
TAGAAGAAGAATTAGGATTATTATTGATAGTTTCTTTTTACTCATTTTTTCTCCTTATTTGATTAAGAGTAACTTTCTTGTTATTACTTTTGTTTTACTTTGTAATTTACATAGATACAAACCTGACCCAATAATCTGACCAGCATTATTGGTTCCATTCCATAATACATTATAATTACCTCCTTTCCTTTTTATTTGGTCAGTAGAGAAAGTTTTTATTAGTTGCCCTTTAATATTGTAAATTGATAAATTATACTTATGGATATTTTCTTGGATAGAAAATTTTATAGTTGTTGAAAGTTGGAAAGGATTAGGATAATTTTCCAATAAAATATTATTATTCGTCGAAAACTCATTATTTGAATCTACCGAAGTAGAATCAGAATAATAGATTAACAAAGTTGGTTTATTTATTGGGTAGACATTAAATAAACCAAATTCAATATAATCATATAAACTATCCATATCAGTATCAATTTCAAACCGTATTCTAAACTGACTCTTATTTCTGCCATTATTTAAATCATCAAAAACAGCATTAGTGACAACAACATGTATATAACAAGTTTCTGGATTGTAATTTTCAGGAGTGATGAAACAACATTTTGACTCAATCGTTTGAAGGTCACCATAATCTCCCGCAGTCCAATCTCCAACATCAAGAAAATCGCCAAAATTAATATGATCAATACAGCATTTAATTGTGTCACCATCAGGCACATCCCAAACAGGCCATTCTCCCCAATTGTCATTACCTACTATATAATTTTCCTCTGTCCATAATCTTAATCTAACTGAATCAATCTCATCTTGTTTAGAAAAAAATAGACTGTCTAATAAAAATGTAAGGTAGGTTTTCATAGTTGAATTAGGAACATAGGGTGGTATCCATGGCCAACCTGTATCGCCTGCACTTATACCAAGAAAATCTACCTGTGGTTCATAATTGTAATTAAATGTATTAATTTCACCTGTTAATGGTGGACCTGCCACCAATAAAGAATCATCGTAATCATCGGCATTACAAACAGAATAAAGAGATAGAAGAAGAATTAGTTGCTATTGATAATTTTTTTTTACTCATTTTTCCTCCTTATTTGAGTAAGAGTAACTTTTTGGTTCTTACTTTTGTTTTACCTTGTAATTTACATAGATACACACCTGAACTAACAACCTGACCTGAATTGTCAGTTCCATCCCATAATACATTGTAATAACCTTCTTCCCTTTTTATTTGGTCAGCAGAAAAAGTTTTGATTAATTGTCCTCTAATATTATAAATTGATAAATTATACTTATGAATATTTTCTGGAATAGAAAGTTTAATAATAGTTGAGATGTCAAATGGATTAGGGTAATTTTCTAGCAAAATATCATTATTTATTATAGATTCATTATGTGAATTTACTGCTGTGGAATCATAATAATAAAATAGCAAAGTAGGATAATATATTGAATATGGGGGACATGGACTTAGAAAGTCAAATTTAATGAAATCATATAAGCTATCCATATCAGTAGTTACTTCAAATCTTATTCTGAACTGACTCTTATCTCTTTGATTGTTAATATCATTTACAACAGCACCAGTAACATCTATATGAAAATAGTAGGTTTCAGGATTATAATGTTCAGGAGTAATAAAGCAAAATTTAGACTGTAGAGTTTGTGGGTCACCAGGATTACCTGCTGTCCAATCTCCTACATCAAGATAATTACCATAATCTACATGGTCTATACATAATTTTATGGTATCACCACCCGGAACATCCCAGATAGGCCAGATGCCGCAAGTATCATTACCTGCCATATAAATTTCGTGAGTCCATAATCTTAATTTAACCGAATCAATAACAATTCTACTACTAACATTTAAACTATCAAGTAAGAAAGTTAGGTAAGATCTAAATGTAGCATTAGGCACATAAGGTGGAAACCATGGCATACCACTATCACCAACATGTAGATTACCATAAAAGTCTACCTGTGGTTGATAATAATAATTAAATGTATTAATTTCTCCTGATAAAGGAGGACCTGCAGCTAATAAAGAGTCATAATCATCCGCATTACAAAGAGAATAGAGAGTTAGAAGAATTGGGACTATTATTAATAGCTTCCTAGTTGTGTAGAAAATTATTTTAAGCATAATGCACCTCTAAATTATTTAATTAAAAGCATTTTGTTTGTTTTTGAAATAAAATCATCGGCTTTTCCTCCTAATGAGAACCCGCCTTTGGTGGATATCCTATAAAAATAAATTCCAGATGACGCTTGTTTCTGACATTGATCTGTTCCGTCCCAGGTAATTTGGGTTTTACTACGACATTTATAGGTTTTTACTAATTGTCCTTTGATATTAAAGATTTCAAGAATTGGATTTTCAATACTAGCCGGTAATTCATAATGGATTGTTGTCTCTGTATTAAAAGGATTAGGATAATTTTCTAAAAAAATCTTATTAGTTGATAATTCATACTGGTGCTCTACTGAAGTGGAATCGTGATAATAAATTAGTAAGGTAGGATTATAAATTGGGTATGGGCTTAAAAATCTAAACTTAATGAAGTCATATAAACTGTCCATATCAGAGTAAATCTCAAACCTTATTCTGAACTGACTCTTATCCCTCTGATTGTTAATATCATTTAGAACGGCACCTGTAACATCTATATGAAAATACCATATTTCTGGGTTATAATTTTCAGGGGTAATGAAACAGAATTTTGATTCTATAGTCTGGGGGTCTCCTGGATTGCCTGCTGTCCAATCCCCTACATCAAGATAATTGCCATAATCTACATGGTCAATACATAATTTTATTGTATCACCACCCGGAACATCCCAGATAGGCCAGATGCCGCAAGTATCATTACCTGCCATATAAATTTCGTGAGTCCATAATCTTAATTTAACCGAATCAATAACAATTCTACTACTAACATTTAAACTATCAAGTAAGAAAGTTAGGTAAGATCTAAATGTAGCATTAGGCACATAAGGTGGAAACCATGGCATACCACTATCACCAACATGTAGATCACCGTAAAAATCTACCTGGGGTTGGTAATAATAATTAAATGTATTAATTTCTCCAGATAAAGGTGGTCCTGCTACTAATAAAGAATCATCGTAATCATTGGCATTACAAAGAGAATAAACAGTTAGAAGAAAAATCGGGATTATAATTAACACTTTCTTGCCCGTGTAGAAAATTCTTTTAATCATAATATACTTCCACTCTATTTAAAATTTGTAGTCATTTTTTATTTATTCAAAAAATGTCAAACAATTTTTTTATTGCTTTATTTCATTTCTTATTAGAATAGCTTATGGAATTTTTTGTTATCTAAACAAATATTTTGACAATCATATTTCAATTTTTCAAATTAGCTTCAAAATTTGCAAGAAAATAAAATGAGTATCAATAGACAAAAAGAGATATAAATATTTTATCGGAGGCTGAATGGCAAAGGAAAAAGCAGCAAGTAAAGTTAGTCTTATTGAAGTTTTAATGGTGATCTTAATTGTAGGAATTATTGTAATACTAATACTTCCCACAATTGCTAATAATCAAAAGAAAAAGAGAATAAATGAAGAGATTTTCCCTACTTTTAAACTCATAAAGACTGCTGATGAAAAATTTCTTGAACAATATGGAGAATATGCATTTGATGTAAGTCAGTTGAATCTTGATGAAATTAAGGATAAGAAATATTTTGAGTTCGGCGTTACTGATTCAACTATTTTTGCTATAACAAATCGTAAATTCGGTAAGCCCGGTGCGAAAATTATTTATAACCTTATAAATGATACCTGGTCAGTTGAAGGTACAGAAGGGGTAATAGATATAAACTGGTTACCCCAATTATTTTAAAAGTTAAAAATTTCATTATTGGGAAGAAAACTAAGTAATAAATTTTACATATTATAATTGTATGAAGGACCTGTCCTCCAAAGGAGTATCTCCACCTGAGGTGGATCTGCCTCGGGCATGATGCCCTGGGAATGACCTTTGGCATAATAAAACTAAAATATTAGTTTAATCCCAATCCTTTTTAATCCCGATGTATTAGTCTCGGTCAGGCCGAGCCTGAACGGATCGGGACTGAATTTTTAATAATATAATTATCTTAACAGTTTTAAAGCTCAAAATTTATGTTAAATTTTTTACCAATAATTCTCTATCCCGAGATACATTACCATCTTGGACTGATATATCCATTATATTTTAGAAGATTACCGGAAATTATTGCAGATTTGCCGTATAGAATAAATATAAAAAGAGAATCCTCAATACCTATTCTACTAATAATTAAGGATGCCCATAAATTCCCAATTTTGTTAAACCGAGTTATTATTACAATCCTATCCAAAGATATAAATATACAAAAAGAAATTAAACTAAACCTTTCACTTCAAGATAAATATTTTAGCAAGATTATTACTTTAGATATTCCAGATATAGATATTTCACAATCAGCAGAAATAGCAATTACTTTTTACATAACCCGTGTTAAAGACGGTAGAGAATTCGTAATCAAAAATGATGATTTGCCATGTCTTCATAATAAGTTAAATACATTTCTCAGTAGAGAACCTCTTCCCTCGCTCCCTGATTGGTTTGCAGGGGAGCCGCACTTTCATTCTAATTTTACAGAAGACCAGGCTGAGTTCGGGGCTGATGTTAATTCTGCCGTGAAACTGGCAAAGAGAATGGACATTGATTGGCTTTTCATCACTGACCATTCGTATGACCTTGATGATGAAAAAGGTAATTATCTGAAAAATGACCCTGAATTGCCTAAATGGAAAAAGTTAAAGCAAACCGTTAAAAAAGTCCAAACAGATGAAAAATTTCCTGTCTTGTTTGGAGAAGAGCTTTCTTGTGGAAATCTAAATAATCAAAATATTCACCTCTTAATTGTCAATAATAAAAATTTTATTAGCGGATTTGGAGATAGTGCTGAGAAATGGTTTCACAATAAGCCAACTTTTTCTTTATCAAAAGTGTGTAAAATGATTGATAATAATTCCTTAATTATCGCTGCACATCCATTTGAAACTCAATTCAATCCTATTAGTAAGATACTTCTACGACGAGGAATATGGACAGAAAAAGATATTACAGAAAATAACATTCAATACCTTCAAATAATAAATCGTTCAAGCAGGTGGGCAATTGCAAAAGCAAAAAAGAAATGGATTAATCTTTTGTTAAATGATTATAAGACAATAATTTTAGCAGGGAATGATGCACATGGATATTTTAATATTAAACGAGAAGTTGGAATTCCATTCATCTCACTTTTTGCTTCCACAAATCAAATCTTTGGGAATTTTAAAACATATTTTAAATCTAATTGTAAGATAACTTCAGAAAATTTTATTAATGAATTTAGAAAAAATCGGATTATTGTTTCTAATGGTCCTTTTGTAACTTTCACAATCAATGACTTTGAAATCGGGGCAGATGTAAAATATTCAGATAATTATGAGTGCAAAATTAGAGCATTATCATCCTCTGAATTTGGGCACATTACTAAAGTATCGGCTTATTACGGAATTAAAAAAGGAAATAAAGAAAAACTTGAAAAAAGCTGGAAAATTTCTAATTATAATTTTGCTAAATCTGTTAGATTAAGTAATAATAATCAATCCTATTTCCGAGTAGAAATTTATACTGATAAGAAAAAATTTTGCTGGACTAATCCTATTTGGGTAAAGAAATAACTCATTATTTGACAGAAAAATTCAAGAATTTAAATTTGTAATATGTTAAGAAAAATTGTTTTGCTCTTGCTCATACTTATGTTTTTGTATATTCCTTTATCTGGTAAAGTTAATAAACAAGCAGCTGACTTATGGCTGAGCAAAGATAAGTTCTCTCATTTGACCGCTTCCGCATTTCTTTTTTGCTGGCATTATGAAATTCTAAACAATGTGTGTCAAATTAAAAGAGGACAAAGTCAGGTTCTCGCAATAAGCTTAACCGAGTTTTACGGCTTGATAAAAGAAATCTATGACTCAAAAAAGAAGTGTAATCATTTTAGCTATAAAGATTTAATCTTTGATACATTAGGAAATTTTTTAGGCTTAATGCTTTATCAATCTGCCAGATGATAAATGGAAATATTATGACAATAAAATATTCTTCTATGCAATATGAGACTGTTGGAGAATACTTAAAGAATATTCGGGAGCAAAAAAATATTTCATTAGATGAAATATCAAAATTTACAAAAATTAAACTTCATTTTCTAAAAGCAATTGAGGATGAACAAATAAAAGACATAACAGATTTAGCGTATGCTAGATTAACTGTGTTAAATTATGCAAGATATGTGGGTGCAAATTTAACCGAAACTCTAAATCTGTTTAATAAAAACATACAAAAAAAACCTGCAAAGAAAGTCGTTGGATTTAGAATAAATAAGAAAAAAGATTATGAAAAAAAGATACTTATACCAAAAATTGTCTTTCAGGTCTTGGTATTAATAATTTTTGTGGGCGCACTTTTTGAACTCGGTTATTACCTTCATCAAAAAGGTGAACTGCAAAGAAATATTTTCAATGAATCCCAAAAATATTTATCTGAACAAAAAACTGCAAAAGAATCAGTCCCGACACATCGGGATAAAATAAAAGAAACTTTGGGGGATACAACTTCAATTAAGCAAATAGAATTTAAATATAAATCCGAAGGATCCACCTCTGGTGGAGAAGAAAAATTATTAAAAAAATATATTTTAAATGATAAGCACAGTCCTTGGTATATTATGCCAAAATATATCAAATCCGAAGGAACTCTGCCATAGATGTGCGCCATAGGCTCATCAGCCTCGGGTTGAGATATGTCTCTGGCATGATGCCTCTGGCAGGAGTTATAAAAACCGGCATAAGGAACAATGTGCAACAGGTAGATATTAGCAATTTTTTATACTATGTAAAAAAGCCGGGAAGATATTCAGATAATGAACTCAACACTAAGCAGAAGAAAATTTCAGATAAGACTTTAAATTTTGCTCTGGCTTTTCCAGACCTTTATGAAGTTGGTTTGTGTCATCTCGGTTTGAAAATTCTCTATACAATACTAAATAGAGAACAAAAATTTGCTGCAGATAGAGTCTATGCCCCAGATATAGACTTAGCCAATATCTTACGCAAAAATAATATACCTCTATTTTCCATAGAAGATAAAATCCCAATTAATCAATTTGATGTCATTGGATTTACTCTACAATACGAACTTTCATATACAAATATTTTAATGATGCTTGAGTTAAGTAATATTCCAGTCTTTGCAGAAGAAAGAGGAGATGATTCACCACTCATTATTGCTGGCGGACCCTGCGCTTTTAATCCCGAACCACTTTCAGATTTCTTTGACGCATTTGTTATTGGAGATGGTGAAGATGCAATACTCAGATTAGCAAATTGTTTATTAAAAAATAAAAATGCAAGCAAAAATGAAAAACTCCTTAAACTCGCTCAACTAAAAGGAATCTATATACCAAAATTTTACAAACAAGTAGAAAATTATAACGGATGTTATATCGTTCCAAAAACCAAAAATGTTTCATCAAAAATTGAGAAGAACATTTTTATTGATTTTGATAATCCAGAAAAAATTCATTCGCCACAATTAGTTCCTTTGGTTGATGTAATTCATAACCGCCTTTCTGTGGAGATTATGCGTGGTTGTAGCAGGGGCTGTAGATTCTGCCAGGCCGGAATGATTTACCGACCTGTAAGAGAGAGAGATGAAAAAGTTATTGAAGAAATAGTCAAAAAAGAAATTCAATTGAATGGCTGGGACGAGATTTCACTTAGTTCACTTTCCAGTTCAGATTATTCTGCCATTAAAACTCTAATCATTAATTTGAACAAATTTTTGCCAAAAACCTGCACTTCATTATCTCTTCCCTCTTTGCGAATAGATACTTTTAATAAAAATCTTTCTAAATTAATTACAAACCTATTGGGCAGTAATTTAACATTTGCACCAGAGGCTGGAACACAAAAATTGCGAGATAAAATTAACAAGCAAATAAATGAAGATGACATTCTTTCATCTATTAAATCAGCAATATCTTTTGGACTGCGAACGATTAAATTATATTTTATGGTTGGTCTTCCATTTGAAACCGATAATGACATTGTAGCAATTGTTAATTTGATAGAAAAAATATTCAAACTCCATCCTTATAAAGCAATAAAAATAAATGTCAGTATTTCAGCTTTCGTGCCTAAACCTTTTACACCTTTCCAGTGGTGTGCTCAGGATAAAAAGGACAATCTGATACAAAAAATCCGATTTATCAAAAATTACTTTAAGGCTAACAAGAAGGTTAGAATAAAATACCATTCAATTGAGCACTCTATTCTTGAAGCAGTTATATCAAGAGGAGATAGAAAGGTCGGAAATTTGATTTACGACGCATACAAAAATGGAGCAATATTTGATGCATGGAGTGAGCATTTTGAGTATTCTTGCTGGACAAAATCCGCACAAAAAAATAATATAAATTTTGAAAACTATACAGGTTTAAAGGAATTTAACAAAAAGCTTTGCTGGAGTCATATTGATTGTGGGATTAAAGAAGATTTTTTGCAAAAGGAATATGAAAGGTCAAAAGAAGGGAAAACCAGCCCGGATTGTCGGCAGTACGAGTGTCAGGATTGCGGAATCTGCTTAAAAACCCCACCAAAATATGTGCAAAACAAAATAGCTGTGAATTCAGTTCCGCCATCACAAAAAATCAAAAATAACTTGCCGGTTTCTAAATTTAGAATATTTTATGAGAAAGGTGAGGCTCTTCGCTTCTTCTCACATAGAAATTTGTTAAATATGATATACAAAATTATTCGTAGGAGTTGCCTTCCTATTTATTTCACAAAAGGTTTTAGACCAAATCCTAAAATCTCTTTATGCCCGCCATTAAGCCTTGGACTTATTGGCTGCAATGAATTTTTTGAAATTAGTTTAACGAAAAAGATTAAGGCGTCAAAAATCCTTGATAAACTAAAGTTTAATCTCCCTAAAGGTTTTCGTCTTAAAAAAGTAGAATCACTCTCTAATTTTTCCAAAAAAATCTCGAATTTCCAGAATGAATTGGTGAGAGTTTCTTCAAAAGAGAATTTTAACTGGAGTGATAGAATTGTGTATTTTAAAAATCATTCCCAGTTTATCCAGAAAAAAGGGAAAAAAATAAATCTAAAAGAAGTAGTTTCAGATATAAAATTACAGCAAAATGGTGTTTTGATTAACAAAAAAATATCCGGAGCTGGAGTCTTTGATATTTTAGATAAAATTTTTCATTATCCGATGGATGAAATAGATAAATTAAAAATTGAAAGAATAAAAATATTTTGAAAGGACTAAAATTATGAAAAATGAAATGATTATTAATATTGGCTCTTTTGAAAACAGACTCGCAGTATTAGAAGATAATCAATTGGTAGAATTGCTTATTCATGAACAAAATAAGAAAGAAATAATAAGCAATATTTACAAAGGAATTGTTAAAGATAATGTGCCTGGAATGGGAGCTACATTTATTGATATTGGTTTAGACAGAACAGCACTTTTGCATTTCCGAGATGCCATTCCTGATTTCCTGGATTTAGAGGAGTTAGAAGATGAAAGTTTCCTCAAAGAAGTAAAAAATGATGTCTATAAAATGGGGAAACTATTAGAAGTCGGGCAGGAAGTTATGGTACAGGTAGAAAAAGCCCCTCTTGGTAAAAAAGGTGCAAGACTTACAGGACAAATCTCAATCCCTGGAAGGTTTATGGTTTATATGCCTTATAAGACTTACATGGCTGTTTCACGAAAAGTTACATCTATAAAGGAAAGAAAAAGGCTGAAAAGAATCTTCTATAAAATTAAAGATGATGATGTTGGAATCATCATTCGTACAAATGCTGAATTACATAGTGAGGCAGAGTTTAGAAAAGAATATTTAAGTCTCAAAAGAATCTGGGAAGATATTCAAGAAAGATATAAAAATTATACAGCCCCGGAATGTATATATGATGAGAATGATCTAAGCTCAATTATAATAAGAGAACTTATTAATAGAAATCTCAATCGTATAATAATTGATTCCAAAGCAATACGAAGCAAGATTATTAAAAGATTGCAAGGAATTGCACCTGAAATGATTAAGAAGATTAAGTTATTTAGAGAAGAATCCGGAATATTTGATGCATTTGGCATTGAAAAGGAGATATCAAAAATCATGCATTCAAGAATATACCTTGATAGCGGCGGATTTATAGTTATCCAGCAAACTGAGGCTCTCGTTTCTATTGATGTAAATACAGGTAGCTTTGTCGGAGATAAAAATTTAGAGAATACAGTAACGATTACAAACATAGAAGCTGCAAAGGAAATAGCTCGTCAGATCCGTCTGCAAGACCTAACTGGAATGATATTTATAGATTTTATTGATATGCAAAATATTGAAAATCGCCAAAAAGTCATACGAACTTTTCGTGAAGAGATGAACAAGGATCATTCACCGCATAAAATTTTCTCATCCAGTCCTTTAAATATGGTGGAAATGACAAGGAAACGAGGAAGGTCTAATCTCCTTTCCTCCTTCTTTGAAAGTTGTCCTTGCTGCCAGGGAGTTGGAAGGGTGCCGGCTCGTAGCAGTGTAATCAATAACATTTTCCATTGGTTTGACCGTGCTGAAAAATATCATCCAGAAGATAAACTGGAAATTCATATCAACAAATGGCTATATGATTATGTCGTTGATAAACAAATATCTTTACGCACAGATTATCATTTCACCTGGAAATTTGTTCTTGATAATGAATTAGATTACGACCAATTTAAAATAATGTCTATGAAATCAAAAAGGGATATAACTAATTTATACAAAACTTGACAGATATCGTACATAAAAAAATTTTATTTCTTAATTTCAAGGAGAATAATGTACGCTATTATAAATTATAAAGGACAGCAGTTCAAGGTTCAAAAAGAGGATATCGTTAAAGTCCCATATATTGATGGTAAAGAAGTTGGAACAGAACTTGAGATTAATGAGGTCTTAGCTTTAGAGGGCGACGAAAGACCAAAAATTGGAAAACCTTATGTAAAAAAGGCAAAGGTTCTTGCTGAAATTCTTTCACATAGCAAATATAAAAAGATAATCATTTTTAAGAAAAAGAAACGAAAGGGTTATAGTAGAAAGCAAAATCATAGACAAAAATATACAGAAATAAAAGTTAAAGATATTATAAAAGGATAATAAATCCCTCTTGGGAGAAGAAATGAAGTGAGCCACAAATCCCCTCCCCAATTCAATTGGGGACAATTGGGGACACAAAAGCACCCTGAATGAACTTTATTAAATTTGAATCTTTTGTGTCTTTTTCGTGTAATTTCGTGGCTAAATAATTTTTAGGAGGATAAAATGGCACATAAAAAAGGTGTTGGTAGCACACAAAACGGAAGAGACAGTAATCCTAAATTTTTAGGTGTAAAAAAATATGCTGGTGAATTTGTTAGAGCTGGAAATATACTTATTAGACAGCGAGGGACAAAAATTCATCGTGGCAAGAATGTTGGCTTGGGAAATGATTATACAATATTCTCACTTATTGATGGTTATGTAAAATTTGAACCATATAAATTTCCCGGATGCAAATCTCTAAGAAAAAAGAGACGACAGGTAAGCGTCTATCAAGAAATCAATTAAATCTTACAAATAATTGTTCCGATTATATACGGATTTATTGCTCATAATTTACTGGCAGTCAAAATAAAGATTGACTGCCTTTATTTTTTTTCTAAATTTAGATTATTCTTTCCTGATTATTAGGAGGTATTATGCCGTTTGTTCATTTACATAACCACACTCAGTACAGCCTCTTGGATGGTGCTTGCCGTGTCAACGATATGATAAAAATGGCTGCTAAAAATGGTATGCCAGCCGTAGCAATAACTGACCACGGCAATATGTATGGCACAATAGACTTTTATGAAGAAGCAAAAAATGCTAAACTAAAACCAATCATTGGAATGGAAGCCTATGTAATCAATGGAAGTATATATTCTGAAAATTCTAAAAAAAATACCCGATATCATCTCACAATTCTAACAAAGAATATGACTGGATACCAGAACCTTGTAAAACTTTCAAGTATTGGTTTCCTTGATGGATTTTACTACAAGCCTCGTATTGATACGCGGTTACTAAAACAGTATTCAAAAGGTCTCATCGCATTAAGCGGTTGCATGAAAGGGGAAATTCCACAACTGATTCTCTCCGGAAAATATAAAAATGCAGTAAAGATTGTATATAATTATCAAGAGATTTTTGGGCAAGATAACTTTTACCTGGAAATAATGAGATTGGGATTAGAAAATGAGGAGAAACTCATCAATGGACTAAAGAAATTATCAAAAGAAACTAATGCTGAACTCGTTTGTACAAATGATAATCACTATCTAAAAAAATCAGATGCTGAAGCACACGATATACTTTTATGCATTCAAACAGGAAAATTACTTAAGGATGAAAACAGAATGAGATTTAATACCGACCAGGTTTATTTCAAATCAGAACAGGAGATGCGAGAACTTTTTAAGGACCTTCCTGAAGCTGTAGAAAATACGAATAAGATTGCTGAAAAATGCAATCTAAAATTACACTTTGACGAATTCTTGCTGCCGAAAGTATCCATTCCTTCTCAATATAAAGATATGGATGAATACTTAAGCAATATAGTTTTTGAATCCGTTGAAAAAAAATATGACTCTATTACAGACGAAATAAAGCAAAGGATTAATTATGAATTACAGGTTATTAAAGATACAGGATTTGCTGGATACTTTTTAGTAACAAGGGATATTGTTTCTTCTGCCCGAAAAATGGGTGTTATGGTCGGTCCGGGCAGAGGCTCAGCCGCAGGAAGCATTGTATCTTATCTAACGGATATAACTCGCATTGAGCCATTAAAATACGATTTGATTTTTGAAAGATTTCTTAATCCTGAACGAGTAGGTATGCCAGATATTGATATTGACTTTTCTGCTGAAAAGCGCAATGCTGTCATAGATTACATTGTAAAAAAATATGGTAGAAAAAATGTGAGTCAGATAGTCACTTTTGGAAGCCTTGGGGCTAAGATGGTTGTTAGAGATGTCGGTAGAGTAATGGGACTATCCCAGGGGGAAGTTAACCAGATTGCAAAAAAAATAAGTTCCCGACCAGGAATAATTCTTGAGAATGCTATAGAAGAGAATCCAGAACTCAAAGAACTCATCAATAGTAAAAAGGAATACAAAAAATTAATAGAATATTCAAAGACAATAGAGGGTTTGCTCCGCCATTCAGGAGTGCATGCTGCAGGCCTGGTCATCGCACCAGATAATTTAGTAAATTATGTTCCTCTTGCAAAAGCTGTAAAAGATAATAGTGTGGTTACTCAATATGAGGGAAAATGGCTTGAAAAAATCGGACTTCTTAAATTAGACTGCCTTGGACTAAAAAACATTACGGTAATAGAAAAAGCCCTTGAACTAATTAAAACAAATCACAATAAAGAAATTGATATTAATAATATTGATTTAAATGATATAAGCACCTATGAGCTTCTATGTAGAGGTGATACTGATGGCGTATTTCAATTTGAAGGCACTGGAATGAGAAATGTTCTTATGCAAATAAAACCAAATTGTATTGATGACCTTGCAGTTTGTACAGCATTGTATAGACCTGGTCCATTGAATAGCGGTATGCATAAAGTATATATAAGAAGAAAAAATAACGAAGAAAAAGTTATTTATCTACATCTCTTAATTGAGGAAATCCTAAGACCAACTTATGGGGTTATTGTATATCAAGAACAAGTAATGCAAATAGCACATAAACTCGCTGGATTTTCTTTCAGTGAAGCTGATATTCTCAGAAAGGCAATGGCAAAAAAACAAAAAAGAGTAATGAATAAACTCAAACCAAAATTCGTTGAAGGTGCTGTAAAAAATGATGTTAGCCAGAACACCGCAGAAGAAATTTACAAACTAATTGAAAAATTTGCACAGTATGGATTTAACAAATCTCATAGCGTAGCATACAGCATTATTTCATATCAGACCGCATATCTAAAAGCAAATTATCCAGCAGAATTTATGGCTGCACTTATGACAGTTGAATCAGATAGTGAGAAAATTGCAAAATTCATTGACGATTGCCACAGAATGGGCATAGAAGTCCTACATCCAGATATTAATCTCAGTGAATATGACTTCAATGTGAAAGATGGCAAAATTATCTTTGGACTGAAAGCTATCAAAAATGTTGGAGAAAATGCTGCTAATGCAATTGTAGACGGCAGAAAAAGGAAGAAAAAATTCATAAATATATATGAATTATGTGAAAATATTGAGATAAATCACATCAATAAAACAACACTTGAGAGTTTAATTGGCGCTGGTGCTATGGACAGTCTTGAAGGAAATCGGGCTCAACAATACACTGCGATTGAATCTGCTTTGAGCTTCGGCACACAGAAAAATAGGGAAAGAATTAAAGGACAAGTTTCACTATTTGATAGTAAACTGACTGAAGATGTTGATAAATATCCCAAAATGCCAAAAGTTAAAGACTGGACTTTAAACTATAAATTAGAAAAAGAAAAAGAACTTCTTGGTTTCTATGTTTCTGGACATCCATTTATAGAATATGAGGGAGAAATTGAGTTTTTATCTAATTTTGATACAAAAAAATATACTGAATATCTAAGCAAAAAGGAAACAATAAAGAAATTGCCCAGTCCATTAAGAATATTTTCTCTTTTGAATAACATCTCAAAAAAAAATGATAAGAATAATAATCTTATGGCTTTTTTAGAATGCGAAGATTTGCACGACAAATTTGAAGTAATTTTATTCGCATCTATTTATTCTAAATATCATAATACACTTAAAGAAGGTGAAATATTGTATATCACAGGTCATCTGTCGGACAGAGAATTTCAGGATAGTAATAAATTAAGATTAATAGCAAGTGAAATTATCCCGATAGATGAATTATCAAATAAATTATCTGGTAATGTCTATCTCAACATCTCTGAAGAAAATATAGACGATAACAAACTAAAAGATTTTGTGAAAAAATGCTTTGTTTCTGAGCCAGGTAATTTTACAGTTCACTTTAAAGTCAAAACAAAGCTCTTTGGTGTATTAGATATTATTTCACAAAAATATAAAATCTTTCCGGGAAAAACTTTACATGATTTTGTTAATGATAAAAATTATTTTATCAAAGGAATAAAGGTTGATTTCTCCGAAGAATCTGTCCCCGCGGACGCGGGGAGGGCATGAAATGAAAAATAAAATTATGATTTTAGTATTTGTATCTTTAATAGCGCCAATGATTCTCTCTGCGGACTTGCCAGTGCTATTTGATTGTAATCGTTTTCTTTCAGAAGAAAACAACACAATCTTCGAAATTTCGTATAAGATTTACCATAAGAATCTACGGTTTAGATTATTTGAAAATCGTCTTTGTGCTCAACTTGATATTAAATTTTCAATTTATAATAAAGTAGGAAAAGAGTTATACGCCAAAGATTATTCTCAGCTGATTTCTGGAGAAGCGGGAAAAACCACAATTGAACCTGAAGGGTTCTTCATTGATAAAATCATTGCTCAGGTCACGCCAGGAATTTATGAATTTGCTATTGAAATATCAGATAGGCTTAGTAAGAATAAAATTCTCTGGGATAAAAAATTAAAAACCTTAGATACTGAGAATCTGATTATCAGTGACCTGGAAATAAACTCATTTTACAAATCTGACACCACAGAAAGTTTTACCAATTTCAAAAGAGACAATATCATCTTTCTTGTTAATCCAAATCATCTTATAAATCCTTCCGAAAATCCGAGTTTCGCATATTATTTTGAAGTTTACAATCTTGATACAATAGATTCTAAAACTGCTAATTGGAAAATTAAAATTTTCTCATCCAAAGGCTCTACCGCTGGTAGAGAAAATGATTCTATATGCTATCAAAAATCACAAGAATTTCCTGTTGAACACGACAGAGCGGCATTTTGGGGTTCAATATCAATTTCTAATTGGAATCCTGGGACCTACAAAATAGTCGTTGATGTTCCTGGAAATGTCTCTACTCAAGAGATTTTCTTCATATCAGAACCAGAAGAGAAGGTTACAGAAGCTGATGTGGAAGCAGAATACAGATATGTAAGGTATTTTTTAACCAGTCAGGATAATAAGATTTATCAGGATTTGAGCAACAAAGCCAAATTAGAATTTATAGAAAGATTCTGGCGACAAAACGACCCGAATCCTATAACTGAAAAGAATGAGTTCAAGGAAGAGGTTATAAGACGGACTCAATATGCTGATGAACATTTCGCACATTTTAAGGATGGATGGAAAACCGATAGAGGTAGAATCTATATTCGCCGAGGCAAGCCAGCTGAAATAATTGAAAAGGGTTATGAGTTTAAAGCTAAACCATATATAATATGGAAATACTATCAGGATGGAAAGAGAATCTATATTTTTGTAGACTTCACTGGTCAGAGTAATTATAAACTGGTTTATAGTGAAAATGATGAGAAAGAATTTACTGACCCCAACTGGCTGGATTATATGGGAGAATATTTTGATGAAAGAGAGTTAGAATAGGACTTCCTGCCACAGATTGACCCCATTAGATAGCAAGCCCCATCGGATGCTTACCATCCCCTCAGGAAAGTATCTAACGGGGTAAACACTGATAAATACTGATATATTGAATAAAGAAGTTATAGATAAAATATCCGTGAGAATCCGTGTGTATCTGTGGCTAATAGAATCAGTGAAAATCTGTATTTATCTGTGGCAAAGTTCAGAGAGGCGTTCCTAAAAAGGCATTTTTTATATGCTCAAGTTTATATCCTTTCTCTTTTGAAATATATTTAATTGTTATAATATCAAATCTAACTGGAGATTCACACTGATGTTTAGTTAGAAAGTGGTATGCAGTTTTGACAATCTTTTGCCTTTTCTTTTCAGTGACTGCTTCTAATGGCTCACCAAACTTGATGGACTTTCTGGCTTTGACTTCAATAAAAATAAGTTGATTATCTTTTTTGCAGATTATATCAATCTCACCATAAATAGAATGGTAGTTTCTCTCAATGATTCTATAGCCGTTATGTTCTAAAAATTTGGTTGCAAGGTTTTCACCGAATTGAGCGAATTCTCTTTTGTCCATAATTAACTCAAACATTGATATTAAATTTTATACGGCAAGAAAAACAAAAATGAGGGTTTAGCAAAAATTAAAAATTTCTGTGATTACTCAATATTTCAAGAACTTTTTATAGGATTTTTCAGGAATTACGATTGATATGACTATCAAGGCTGGGATTTAAAATAATTAAAAGACATACTTATTTTAAATAATGGCAAAAAATTTAATTTTATTTGACAAGATTATTTTTATTTTTATAAAATGTGATTAAGAATTTGGGGGTGAAAAATGGGAATAAAGGTAAAAGTTTCTGATTTATTTTATATTTACATATATACGATTGTAGTATATCAAATTTTAGCTCTGGTTCATATTCCAAATTTTACATTTCTAACTCCAAATTTCACCCACCCTAGGATTCAATCAATAAAACATATACAAACTATTATAACATTTTTTGATGTAATAACTTATGGAAAATGGAATAAATATATCTTTATTCTTGGGAAGAATAAATTCGTTTAGTTATGCCTTCCTACTCCGATGTTTATGAATAGGAAGGAAACAATTTAATTTGACAAAAAACAAAAAAATTATCCTCAAAAGAGGAGAAAGGGAATAAGATGAAAACTATAAAGTTTACTTTATTGGGATTATTATTTATTATTTTAGTATTCCAATCATTACTAATTGCAGTTCCAGTAGATTTGAACACAGCAGAGAATGTGGCAGGCTTTCAATTAGTGGTTAAAGGAAAAACAGATGATTATTCCATATCTGATATAACTATATTCCAAAATGATGAAGGAGATACATTATCTTATATTGCAAATCTTGAGCCTTTAGGATTTATTATTGTAACTTCTGATACTGATATAACACCAATTCTAGCTTATTCATTTAACTGTAATTTTCCGATGGATGATGATGAAAATAATATTTTGTATCACCTGGTAAAAAACGATATGGAATTTAGGTTACAGGCAATATCTGATACTACTTTCCCTAAGATGAAAGAAAACAATCAATTATGGGAATATTATATTAATGAAGACCCTGAATATTTAGAGCAAGAGCGTGACCAATGGCCTCCAGAAGGCACTACATCTACAGGTGGATGGGTAGAAACTGCCTGGCATCAACTCTCACCATATAATGATTTCTGTCCTCTTGACCCAGATACTGGAGATAGATGTGTTGTAGGCTGTGTTGCTACAGCAATGGCACAAATAATCAATTATCATAAATACATAGGAAATGCAAGCTTCAATTATCATGATGACCATTATGTAACCTCTACCAGAAATATTGACATAGATGGTGACAGCGATATTCTTGATTTTCCTTCATTTGAAGAATTAAATTTACACCTGTTTCACTTAAGAAGTCATTATAGTCATGATAGTACCCTAACTTGCGCAGATACAATGGCGTTGAATTTTGCATGCGGGATTTCAGTAGAAATGGATTATACTTCCGGAGGTTCAGGAGCATCTGCCTATAGTGTAGTATCCGCCTTATTAGATAAGTTTGATTATACTTCAGCAGAATATATAGATGCCGATGATTCTGTTTTTTATGATACTCTATCACAAAATATGAAGGACGCATTACCAGCAGAACTTGGAATGTCTTTTTGGACTGGAGGAGCGCATGCTCTCGTGTGTGATGGATATAATACTGATAATTTCTATCATCTTAATTTTGGTTGGGGTTTTTATAATCCAGATACATTAACGCAAGCTTGGTATACTCTTCCCTATATCTTTCCTGGATGTCCTGTCACTGGCAGTATTATGAAAATCAGAAAAGCTATTTCTGGAACAATTGAAGGCAGTGTTTTATTAAATGGAGGTTCAGGTGATGTTAATGAGGTTGAAGTTACAGCTAATTCTGTTACAGTTCATTCATATAAGACTGGTGACGAACCTTATGAAATAGGTTATTATTCAATACAGTTGCCTTCTGGCACTTACAATGTTACTGCCTCATTATATGGATATGAACCAGTAACAATAGAAAATGTACAAGTAATAGAAGACAGTATTACTGAAAATATTGATTTTGTCTTAGAGCCACACACTCCTGATACTGTAATAGTAGATATAAATGGAACAGGTGATTATACAACCATCCAGGAAGGAATTGATAATGTTATTGATAGCGATGTTGTATTAGTTCTTCCAGGTATATATCAAGAAAACATTAATTATAATGGTAAAAACATTACTGTTGCAAGTCTTATTCTAACCACACAGGACAGTTCCTACATTGATTCAACTATAATTGATGGCGACTACACTGGCAGTGTAGTAACATTTGAGAAGGAAGAGGATTACCGTGCAATATTGTGTGGATTTACAATTACTAATGGTTCTGCTGAAAAGGGCGGTGGTATTAAATGCTATTATACCAGTCCGACTTTAGATAATCTAATCATCACTGAAAATATAGCTGATTATGGAGCTGGTGTTTACATATATGATTATTCCAATCCAAATCTCTCCAATGTTATCATAAGTGAAAATTCTGCCAACAATTCTGGAGGTGGTATTCATTGCCGGGATAATTCCAGTATAAGTTTATCCAATGTTACCATCTGCGAAAATACTGCTTATAATGGCGGTGGGATTTGCATTATGAATTCCACCTGTTATTTTGATTCTACCGATAGGTGTAATATATTCTTGAATTTCGCTGATTTAGGGAATGATCTATATGCTGATTACAGTTGCGAAACCATAGATGTAATTGTAGATACCTTTACTGTATTAAATCCGGATAACTATTTTGCATACCCTATTGAAAATTTTACTTTTGATATTCTTAACGCAAAAGTAGAGCAGGTGAATGCAGATTTGTATGTTAGTCCAACTGGTTCTAATGATAATAGCGGATTAATCCCTGATGACCCTTTGCTGACAATTTCCTATGCTTTAGTAAAAATTATTCCTAACAGCACAAATCCACATATAATACATTTAGCCAATGGGACTTATTCACCTTCTCAAACTGGAGAGGTATTTCCATTATATTGTAGAAGTTATGTATCTTTACAAGGAGCAAATGCTGATTCTACTATTCTTGATGGAGAGGAATTAAGTGGTATTTTATACTGTTATAATGATAATGACTTTTCTATACAGGATATGACTATTCAGAATGGTAGTGCTACTTATGGTGCTGGCATTTACTCTAGGGATTCTAGTCCAAATTTAAATAATGTTACTATTAGAGGAAATACTAGTAGTGGTGGTGGTGGAATTTATTTTAAGAATTCGAGCTCAAATTTAACCAATGTTATTATAAAAGAAAATACTGCAAATAGTGGTGGAGGAATTTGGTGTCATCGTTCCAGTCCTATTTTAAGTAATGTAACCATAACTAATAATAGTGCAATCAATTCTGGTGGTGGTATCTTCTGTCTTCGACAAACTAATGCTAATTTAGAAAACTGCATACTCTGGAATGATACCCCACAAGAAATCTTTGTAAGTCAAGCCTCTGTTACATCAACCTATTCTGATATCCAGGATGGCACAGGACAGCCCTGGTTTGGAGAAGGATGCATAGACGAAGACCCCCTCTTTGTAGAGGAAGGCAACCACCTATACCACCTGCTTGAAGGAAGTCCCTGCATTGATGCAGGGAATCCCGATATGCAAGACCCTGATGGCACAAGAAATGACATGGGCTGCTACCCAACTGTTTATGATGTAAAAAAGATAAAGCCTATATGGAACTGGGTATCCTTCCCACGATTGCAAAGAGATGGAAATGAACCTGTCTATGCCCCTGATGTTCTTGAAAATATTGAACCCTTCCCAACAACATTAGAATTACAGGGAGAGGGTAATGTCTATTTGGAATGTGTTTTAGGAGTTTGGGATTTAACTCATGGATTATCTGAGATTCAAAGCACATCTGGTTACAAACTTCATACAAGTGATACAGAAAATAGCTACTTGCCCCTTGAAGGCAGCAGAGTTGCACCAGACACACCTATAACCTTATATGCAGGACAGGAAAACTGGGTTGGGTATTTCCTTCCACAAACCCAGGATATAGACGATGCATTTGGAAAATATTTTGATAATGTAACTTCAATAAGAGCAGAAAATTGGTATTATATGCCTGTTCCTTCACCTAATACAAAAGGTGATCCAACTCAGCCTGAACCTGTCCCGAGCTCTCGTATTAGACCTCTGCATTATGGCAAAGGGTATATTGTAGAAGTAGACAGTACTATCACCAATTTTACCTGGTCGGAGCCAATTGATCCATCAAGATCAGAAGATCCGCAAAAATCAGAATACTTTACTTTCACTGATAAACCTAACTATGAAGTTATTGATGTAGTTGATGTAGATGATAATATCCTGGAAATAGGAGTATTTGAAGACGATATATGCCTTGGAGCGAGTGTAATAGACAGTGGCTGTGCGCAGATTCTTGCATACACAGATTTTGCAAATAAAGATGTTGGTGAACTTACATTTCAGATTGTTTATGGAA
>CAYNOU010000048.1:0-21588 GCA_964398885.1 uncultured Candidatus Cloacimonadota bacterium
TCTCCATTATCTCTTTGATTTTCTTTTCTTCCCACTCTTTTCCAAATATTCCATGCGTTCCAAAGGTACTAAAGCCATGTGCAAACAATCCAATTCCCCATCCTAAAAGAGGCCAATAAAACCAGAAATGATGAGGAGTAGTAAGAATATTTATTATGAATAATCCAAGATTTACAATTACATAAACGAAGACATGCCCGTAAAAACCTCTTATTTCTGCAACTCTTTGTTTTGCTCTTTTATAATCTTCATTTCCATTCATGTTATTCTCCTTTTTTTATTCTTTGATTATGGGTTCTGCAAAATAAGGTTTTTTTGACCTCACCTCAATCCTCTCCTAAAAGGAGAGGAGGACAAAATTCTCCTTCTCCTTATAGGAGAAGGAGTTAGAGGTTGAGGTTAATTAAAAGTTTCTTATAATATCTCATAAAAAAATGAAAATGATCTATTTTGCAGGTCTCATTATTCTTTGATTTAACAATTATCTAAAGAAGTTTTTTTGTCAACCAATTTGCTTTTTCATAAAGATATATTTATAAAATCTCCAATTATAGATAATGTGAAAAATGCCAATTACCATCATTACGATGCCAGACTCAACATGCCAGAATAAGATGTTAAGTGGCAAAGATATAGGCAGTCCAAAATTCACTCTTATTATTAGTAGAATACCCAGAATAGAAGAAAGTATAAAACTTATTAATAGAATACAATTCCATATTATTATGTGGGTTATGCGTGTAAAAATCTTAAGTTTAAATAATGTAAATGTAATTATGTATAGTATAATTAAGACAATAGAGATTGGGATAAAGTGATATTTTCTTACGAGGAGTTCTTTTTCGGTTTCTAAAATTCCCATATCAACATCTCGTTTATTTTTAAGAGAACCTGAAATCTCTTTTGAAATCTCTTCTCTGTTTTCTGGTGCGGGTTGAGAGAGGTCACAGATACTGTCCTTGTCAGTGTCTATGTATGCTCCACAAAGTCCGGGGTATGGACAGTTTTTTTGTCCAAATGGACAATCTTCCCAGGCAAAGATTTTGATACAAAGGCACAAAGACACAGAGATTATAAAGCAATAGATAAAAGGAATAAGTAATTTTTTCATTATGAAGCAAAAAAATTTATAGACATAATTTCAGGCAAGTTTTATTTATAACTATTATGAGTTTTATTCAAGTAAAAGATCTCAGCTTTCATTACGAAACGCAAAGTGAAAACATCTTTTCTGATGTAAATTTTACAATTGCAGATGGGGAGAAGGTTGCTCTGATTGGACCGAACGGCTCAGGAAAAACTACGCTGCTTAAATTGATTTTGAAAGAACTCACTCCCAATTTTGGTGAAGTTATCTATCCAAAATCCAATCCTAAAATTGGCTATTTAAGGCAGGATTTTACGAGAAATTCTAATCTGTCTATTCTAATAGATGTATATTCATTGTTTCCAAATTACAATCAATTGAAAAAGCAAAGGCAAAATCTTGAGAAAACAATGGGAAAGACTATTTCAGAGCAGATTCTTGAGGAGTATGGCGAAATTTGTGATGTGATTTCTGATATTGAAAAATTTCATACAGAAGCTCAAAAAGTGCTTACAAAATTTGGATTTGGTAAGGAAAGGTTTTCTCAAATTTATAATACGCTTTCAGGTGGAGAAAAAACCAGGTTGGAACTGGCTAAGTTGCTGCTTTCTAAACCAGACTTGTTGATTCTTGATGAACCAACCAATCATCTTGACCTTGAAATTCTGGAGTGGCTGGAGAATTTTCTCTTATCTTATCAAAGGGCAGTATTTTTTGTAACCCATGACCGATACTTCATTGACCAGATGGCTGATAAAATTATTGATTTGAGAAGAGGTTATGCAACTATCTATCGTACAAACTATTCTGAATATCTGAAACTTCGGACAGAAAAAGAGCGGTTTGAACTTAAGAAATATCAGGAACGACAGAAAAAGATAAAGCAGTTGAAAGAAGTTGCACGGAAGCGAAGACAATGGGCACAAACATTCCAGAAGGAAACCCGACCAGAAGGTGGGGGATGGAAGTTTGAAATGATAACCAATCCTGCTAAAAAAATGATGAAAAAAGCTAAAGCTGTTGAAACAAGAATAGAACAACTAAAAGAGGATGAAACTGTAAAGAGACCCTGGCAAGATAAGAAAAGAAAAGTCAGATTTTCAACCGAATATGTAGCTTCAAGCAAATATGTATTTGTCGCAACTAACCTTTCACATAGTTTTGATGAGTTGCAGGTTTTCAAAGAATTTTCATTAGCAATCCCGCAAGGCGATAGGCTTGCCGTGCATGGTAAAAATGGTTCTGGGAAAACAACTTTGCTAAAAATAATTGCTGGAGTATTGCAAGCGAATTCAGGCGAAATTTATCATGGAAGCAGAATTAAATGTGGCTATTATGCTCAAGAACATGAAATACTGAATTTCCAGAATAGAATCATTGAGGAGTTGCTTGCTGTTAATACCGATGAATTGGCAGTTCGCACTATATTGGGCTGTCTAAAAATTGAGAGAGAGCAAGTATATCAGAAGATTTCTACCCTAAGTGTTGGAGAGAGAAGCAAAGTAGCTTTAGCAAAGATTCTTGCTGATAATTGTAATTTATTAGTATTAGATGAACCAACCAATCATCTGGATATTGATACTCGTGAGTCTCTGGAAAATTCTTTATCACAATTTAATGGAACACTCGTCTTTGTCTCGCACGATAGATATTTTATCAACAAGCTGGCAACGAACATTATAAACTTGGATGATTTGAAATAATTTTATGAAACGGAACACAGAATTCCAAAAATTTAGGATTTCATTATTTTTACTAATTTCTATTGCTATTCTTCTTTTTACTGCGGTTTCCCTCTCATCAGAAATTCTATCAAGCAGTTATTTATTTATAACTTTTCATAAAGATGAAAGAAAAGTTGCTGAGAAGATATTATCGCAATTCTCAGAAATTGTTGAGTCGGTTAATAGAGAAGTGGGATTTTATCCCGATTCATCCTTCGTCCCGATTGAATCGGGACTACAAAGAACGGGTATATCGGGAAAAGTCAAGTTAATCTTATGTCATAGTAAAAAAGATTTTAAAGAATATATTTTAAGGTTTAAAGATTTGCCAGAAAAGAGTGAGGCATTTGCTATTCCACAAAAAGCGGTAATCATAATTAGGAATCCGAGAGATATGGAAGTGAATACCGATTTTTTCCAGGTTTTGTCTCACGAATACAATCATATTTTGCTACATACCATTGCAGCTGATGTCAATATTCCACTTTGGTTTGATGAAGGTTTTGCCCAGTATTTTGCTAAACAGTGGGATATAAGAAGAGAGTTTATATTTGTTAGAAATGGGATTATAGGAAATTTATTAGATCTTAATGCATATAATTATAGATACCCTGAATTTCAAGACCAGGTAGAAATATTCTATTTACAAAGCTATTATACAATAAAATATCTGATAAACAGATTTTCAAAGGAAAAATTTCAGGATTTTTTGGAGGCACTACAGGAATCTACTGATTTCAAGAAAACCTTTTTTGATATTTTTCAGATTCCGTTGTATAGATTTATAATTGATGCAAGAAATTCTATAAAGACACATACAATTTTAACAGTCTTTTATTCTGGATTTGGATTACTTTGGATGATTATACCGATACTATTAATCATTGCTTATGCAAGAAAAAGATTGTTAGGAAAGAGAGTAGAGGAGATATGGGATAAAGAGGAAAATTCAGATAATAATCTTTAACTGAATGTAGGGATAGATGCACTCATCAGTCTGCTGTTGGCTGGTTTAGTCCACTTGCTGGCAGATGAACCAGATGTTCAATGGAAAAAAACCGACTCGGGTTTGCGACTCGAGTCGGGTTTTTTTACATCCGCAACAGTGGTCCCGATTTATCGGGACACTACGACTATCTCATCAAAACCTGTGCTCCGAAGTCCTAACGAAGGAGTATCAGTCGCTTTACTTCATACGGTTTGTCATTAACTTTTAATTCATACAAATATATCCCTGTTCCTTGTTCAAACCCCAGTCTCATCTCTGCCATCCCAGATAATGTCTTTAACCTCATCATCTCCATACGCCATTCCTTTGTATAAATTCTTTACTAACTCTCCACGATTGTTGAACATCTTTACCTCTGCTCTTGCAGTCTTTGGAAGGATAAAACTTATCTTGGTTGAACTATTTCTTGTACTTAGAGGATTTGGACTATTCTGATGAAGTCCATATTGTTTCGGTATATTTTGATATGGATTAGGATATGAAATATCCGGAATATTAAGAACCACTGGACTATATCTATAAAATGCTCCACCAAGATCCACGCTCTCAAGCCAATACCAATAAGTTTCTCCCTGAATTCCATCCAATTCAACATCCTTATAAATATAACTATGCGGTTCTGTTGTGGTGCCATAACCTTCAATTAAATAATCAGTGATTCTTTCAGAAGTTGTAAAATCCTCTTCTGTATTTCTATAGACATACCAACCTATATTATCTGTCTCTGACATCGTTCTCCAGTATAAGGTAGGAACTCCATTTAAGAACTGGGCTGTGAAGGATGAGAGGGTGACAGGCAGGGTAGCATTATTAGAATTAATTGGAAAATATGTGCTATTTACTGTTGCTGGACTTGAAACTGTTATGTAACTTTCATCATGCAATTCAGCTCCTGCTGTATGAGTGGATTCAGCTGCTACTGCAATATCATAAACAACAAAAAAATCTTGGGAACTTGTTGTAATAGAAATAGATTGATCAGTAATATCCATAGTAACAGTGCCGGCGCTAAATATTCCACTATCTATCTGAGTATCTTTACCCGTTCCTCCCCAGTCTCCATCTCCATCATCTTTCCATATTTCAACAGAAGAAATATCACCATCAACTGCAGTTCCCGTTAAATCTACTTTGATATGTGTCTATGTGGCTGTTCCAGTATCCGTGACTAAACTAAGTTGAAGTATACCAACTTCAGTATCTCCAGGTGAAACTCCCCCGGGAGCAATGCTTACTCCGGTGACAGTGACCGTAGGTGGTGCTGTATAGGTGACCTCAAGCTTGGGTCTGAGTGTAGTAGTTCCATAAGCTTCACTCCAGAATCCGAGACCTGTTTCCGACCCATTATTCTCAGTACCATCCTTTATCAGAAAATGGGCATTGATACCACTGTCGATGGCGGTTTGAACCTGCCCCCCCACTCCATCCATTGGCCTTGAGCTGGTACTGTAGCCGATGCTCCATCGGTTTCCGTATAGTCGCCTCCCGCTGAAGTCCAGGGTGTATTCCAAGTACATGAGTTCTCAACCCAATCTGTCGTGGTCAGGCGGTAAGCATAGTAGATCCGCCCCGTAGGGGTATCACCTGCTTTACTACTATAATACAAACTTAATGTTGCGCTGCTTATGGTGCTGCCTGATGGAATACTACTGATATTGAACTTCAGGATTGTCCTTCTGTTTCCGCTGCTGGTGAGGCTCCTAACACAATCATAAACATCGCCATCATAATTAGTGCCAGGAGATGACTGGTTCAGCCAGGTATCGGCGCCGGTATCGTCGGTGTTATCCAGTTGGAAGGTTGTGGCGTTTGCCGTCATTGGGAATGCAAACCATGTTAGTGCTAAGGTAATTAGAATTGCTGAAACCAAAATCACATTAAACTTCTTCATTATATTTTTCTCCTTTTCCCCGTGTCCCGATATATCGGGATTATTTCACTGGGGTTTATTTTTTTATCATTTCTTTTATCACAATTTTTGTAACATTAAACGTTAGACACGTTTTGAATAATCCCAAAGCGTTTCTGGTGCAATATCAATATTCCCCGGCCATACAACTGTACCATATGCAACCGTTGCTTTCATAAATAGTGGTGAAACCTTAAGCTTTGTAAAGGGCTTTTTGTCTAAATATGGCGTCATATCAAACAGTCGTTTCTCTTGATTTTCGAAAACAAGCAAAAGTGTGTTATCCTTGTGTGGTTCAACATTGACAATGTCTAATAACTTTTCCATAAATTCCTCCATAATTACTGTAATGGGGTAATGCGGAAAGGTTCTTCTCCAGATACCGCTAATTCCCAGTCAGCCATAAGTTCATCTTTGTGAATGTCAATCCAGGCAAGAACCAACCGGAGTTGTTTTGCTGGGAAATCTCCAGCAAGCACTTTTCCGTCTTCGATAGAAATTGAAGCTTTCTTCCCTTTATAACGGACGTGAATATGTGGCTTATTATGACGTCCAGTATCTTCGTAATAAATTGCAACAAGTATTCCATAAAACATTGAAATTATGGGCATTTTACAACTTCTTTTTTTAAATTATTTATTCATTTAAAATGAAAAATTTTTCTATAAATCCCTGTCAAGTTTTTTTCATTTCCCACGAATTCACCCTGTTGAATAATGCTCTGCATTAAAATCTTTGATTTTATTCCACAGGGATAACGCCCCGATAGAATATCTTAGCATTCCAGAGGGCAGGCGAAAAATGCGAAAATATAGTTTTTTCCCCGATACATCGGGATTTACACTTAGTTTCAACATTTTTTCTCCTTTTCCCCCGATTTTATCGGGAGACTTGTTTTTTTGTTTTATTAAGTTATTTCTCATCGTTTTTAACCTTTTCACTAATTTAAATCATCTTAAAACAATAAAAATCTTTCATATACTTTTATGATAACCAAATTTTTTATCATTCTATTTTTGAATATTCTGTAGTGTCAAGAAATTTATAAAAACAATCTTCAATCTGCCTTTCATTTAACTTTATGATGGCTAAATTTTTTCTTTATTTATTTAATTTCTTGGATTAAAATATCCCCCAAATAAATACTTGGTATTTTACGGGGCAGGAGTGATGTTTTATTTTTTTAAACGACTTCATCGTCTTGCATAAACATAGTTGATAAACTCCAAATAAAATAAACACTGGTAGTCATTGCATCCGTTAGAACAAACCAGTAAAACAACTACTGGCATTTACTGGATATCCTTAATAATATTTCATCCAAGTGAAACCAAAACCACACCTGAAAACGCCATTATCATTCCAATAAATTTTCGCAATAAATTTTCGCAATGTAAATCTCTCTTTTAAGAAAATTGCTGCAAATATTAATATAAATATCACACTTGTCTGGCTGATTGCTGTTGCAATACTTGCGTAGGTATACTTAATTCCTGCAATCCATAAAATCATTGCAAGATAGGCGCCGAATATTGCACCTGGTAATTGGTACATCCAATTTTTTGAAGGATGGAATGGTTTAAGAATCTCTTTTCTTTTTGGATGAAGTGCAACAATAATTCCCATTATAATTGTGCCAGCAATAAGACGGATTTCCGTAACCCAGAGAATTGATGATTTGTTCAAAAGAGGTTTTATTATTATAATTGATATTGACATGGAAAAAACCGATATAATGGCAAATATTATCCCCAAGATTATATTTTTACGAGGAATAGAATGCCCTGGTAATTGCAAAGAAGTTACGAGGATAGCACTTATGATTAAAAGTGCACCAAATATTTGAATTATGCTTAAATTTTCATTTAGAAATATTACAGAAAGTCCAATCATTATTGGTGTATACAAGCAGTTTACGATAGCACTCAACCCGGCACCGAGTAAGTTAAGACATCTAAAAAACAATGTGTCAGCTATTGCAATCCCAATTATTCCACTGACCAATAGCAATAAGTATTCTTGAGAGGAAGCTTTTATTAATAAGGTTTTATTTAGAATCAAAGAAGTTAGTAGAAATAATATCAGGGCTACAACATTCTTGAAAAAGTTGAGGGAAAATGGTGATGTAAATTCTCCACTTTTTCTGAAAAAGATTACTGCAATTGCCCAAATGACAGCGCAAATTAACGATAAAATTTCACCAGAATATGGAATGCTCATAAACTAAAAAATGACAAATTCCAAATACCAAATTTCAAATAAAATCCAAATTTCAAAAATACAAATGTCAAAGGCAAAAATAATTTTGTCATTTGTTCACCCTGTGGAATACGAAGTAATTTTGTCTTAACAAAATTATTCCACAGGGTAAATTTGTAATTTTTGTTTTAGAATTCGTCTTCACTTTTTGCTGAACGGGTCATAAGCCTTTTTAATCCTTCTTGTGGTGGAAGTTCATTGAAAAGAATATTATAGATTTCATTAGTGATAGGCATTTCAACATTCATCTTTTTGCTTAATTTATATGCTGCCTGTGTGGTTTTGATGCCTTCTGCAATCATCTCCATACTTTCTGTTATTTCCTTTAATGTTTTGCCTTTAGCGAGCTGTTCGCCGACATATCTGTTTCGGCTGTATTTACTTTCACAGGTAACTATAAGATCACCAATCCCAGAAATGCCTGAAAATGTATGTGGATTTGCTCCGCATTTGACTCCTAAACGGGTAATTTCCCTTAATCCGCGTGTAATCAAAGCGGCTTTTGAATTATCGCCCAAATCCATACCATCAGCAATTCCTGCTCCGATTGCAATTACATTTTTCAAAGCTGCACCTAATTCTACTCCAATTATATCAGCACTAGTATAAACTCTGAAATAATTAGTCATAAATATTTTTTGTGTTTCATTTGCAAAGTCTTCATTGATAGATGCAGCAACGATTGTGGCAGGTAATTTTTTGCTAACTTCTTCTGCATGCGTTGGACCAGATAAAGCTACTATATTTTCTGGCGGTGCACTTGTTTCATCAATAATGACTTGAGACATTCTCATTAATGTATCTATTTCTAATCCTTTGGTTACACTCACGATATACTTGTGCGTTAGTTCACTCTTAACTTTGGAGATAGTGTTTCGGACGAACTGCGAAGGCACAGCTATCACAATAATGTCACCAGAAGAAACAGTCTCATTAAGATTGTTGGTAACAGATAGATTTTCAGGAAATGCACAATCTGGAAGAAAGAATTTGTTTATACGATTTTTTTGCATTTCCAGAGCACGTTCTTTTATCCACTCCCAGCCTTTAACAGAGAATCCCTTTTCTGCAAGAAGAATAGCTAATGTCGTGCCCCAACTTCCCATACCGATAACTGAAATATTTTTCATTTAGTGACTTCCTTTATTTCCACGATTTTTTACTACAATCAGAAGGATGATAAATATGTTTCAAGTTTTTTGCATAGATGAGTCCACTATAAAAAGATCTTAACCACGAATGGACACTAATTGACATTAATTTTAACTTCCATATTTTAATTATATTAGCCAGAAAAGAATGACAAATGACAAACAAATTCCAATCCCCGATTTACTCGGGGACAAATGTCAAAACCTGTTCCTCTCATATGTAACTTAAGTTAAGTCCGCTTTAGCTGATTTGACTCAAGTTCACTCCTACGGAATCCAAACAGGATTTGAAATCCTGTTTGATAGGGTCATAAACTGTAATTTTAACACTACCGATATATCGTGGCAAATGATGGTTTGGGTTGGGGTTACACACCCCATCCCGATTGCATCGGGACACCCCTCTCCCGCCAGAGGACGGACAGGCAAGAGGGGATTTTACACACTATCTATTTGGAATAACCAGATTGTCTGCCTGTGGCAGAATTCTGTCGGCATTCGGAGTAGCCGACTCCGTCGGCTTTATACGGCGAGAGACTCGCCGACCCCATATCAGACTCCATATCAGATATTTTATCTATAATTCGTATTATCGGAAATCAATTTCAAGTTTTTTAAAAATTAGCACTTTTTATTAAAGAGTGCTAAAATAATTTGACATTCATTTTATTAAGAACTATATTTTCTATAAACAAAGAAAGAATCTAAAATATAAAGATGAATATAAATAAATTTACATTAAAGGCACAAGATGCTATTCAATCAGCTATTCAATTAGCTCAAGAATTTGGGCATCAAGAGATTTCTCCTGCACATATCCTTGCTGTGCTTATGAAACAATCAGAAGGGATTATTCCATCTATTTTGAGCAAATTAGAAGTTAATAAAGAAAATTTCTATAGAGATATTGAAACAATTCTAAATAAAAAACCTCAAATTTCTGGTAGTTCACAACAGCCTTATCTATCTGCAGAACTGAATAAAATTTTCAATGATGCACAAAAAGAAGCAGATAGATTAAAAGATGAATATCTCAGTACAGAACATATTTTGCTTGCAACAATTAGAGACAAGAATGAACTTACAAATTTGTATAAAAAGCATAATATTACTGAAAAGGATGTTTTGCAAATATTAAAAGAAATTCGTGGAAATCAGAGAATTACAGACCAGAATCCAGAAGCAAAATATCAGGCGTTGGAAAAATATGCCAGAAATATTACAGACTTAGCAAGAAAGGGCAAATTAGACCCAGTTATTGGAAGAGATGAAGAAATCCGTTCGGTTATGCAAATCTTATCTCGCAGAAGAAAAAATAATCCTGTTTTGATAGGAGAAGCAGGGGTTGGGAAAACTGCAATTGTAGAAGGATTAGCCCGCAGAGTTGTTGAAAATGATGTTCCAGAAACTCTAAAAAATAAGGATATAATTGAATTAGATATGGGAGTACTCCTTGCTGGGGCAAAGTTCAGAGGAGAATTTGAGGACAGATTAAAAGCTGTATTAAAAGAGGTGCAAGCCGCTCAGGGCAAAATAATACTTTTTATTGATGAGTTGCACACAGTTGTTGGAGCCGGTGCTGCTGAAGGAGCTATTGACGCCTCAAATATGCTAAAACCTGCTCTGGCAAGAGGTGATTTGCATTGTATTGGAGCAACAACATTGAATGAATACAGAAAATATATTGAAAAAGATGCTGCATTAGAGCGAAGATTTCAACCTATAATGGTTTTTGAACCTGATGTAAATGATACTATTTCAATATTAAGAGGAATCAAAGAAAAGTATGAAATCCATCATGGAGTAAAAATCAAAGATTCTGCTATTATTGCTGCTGCCACACTTTCTGAAAGATACATTGCAGACCGTTTCCTGCCAGATAAGGCAATTGACCTGATTGATGAAGCTTGTGCTCACATTCGCTTACAAATTGATAGTTTGCCTGCTGAATTGGATGAGATAGAACGAAAAATTCGTCAGTTGCAAATTGAAAATCATTCACTTCGTAAGGAAAAAGATACCAAGTCCATTGATAGACAAAAAGAAATTCAGAAAAAATTGGCGGCATTGCAAGAAAAGGCAAATCATATTAGAACACGATGGAATCTGGAAAAAGAAATAATTAGCAACACAAGAAGACTTAAAGAAGAGATTGATAGTGCTAAAATTGAGATGCAAAAGGCAGAGAGAGAGGGGAATCTTACAAAGGCGGCGGAGCTAAAGTATGGCAAATTAAGAGAACTTACCAGGAAATTAGAAGAGATGAACCATAAATTAGAAAATCTTCAAAAAGAAACACGAATCTTAAAAGAAGAGATTGATGAGAATGATATAGCAGAAATTATCTCTAAATGGACTCATATTCCTGTTTCAAAAATGCTTGAGAGCGAGACCAGTAAGCTTTTGCGTATGGAAGATGAATTGCATAAGCGTGTTATTGGTCAAGATGAAGCTATAAATGCTGTGGCAAATGCTATTCGTAGGAATCGTGCTGGGATTAGTCCTGAACATCGCCCAATCGGAACTTTTATGTTTCTTGGTCCAACTGGTGTTGGTAAAACTGAATTAGCAAAAACGCTTTCTATGTTCCTCTTCAATTCAGAAAAAGCTATGATTCGCATTGATATGTCAGAATTTATGGAAAGACATACAGTTTCTAAATTAGTTGGAGCTCCACCCGGATATGTTGGGTATGAAGAAGGCGGTCAATTAACAGAAGCAGTAAGAAGAAGACCCTATAGTGTGATTTTATTTGATGAAATTGAAAAAGCTCACCATGATGTTTTTAATATCCTACTTCAGATAATGGAAGATGGTAGACTTACTGATGGACAAGGCAGGACAGTAGATTTTTCAAATACTGCCATTATTATGACTTCCAATATTGCCTCTGAGCAGATTTTCAATGAGAATAGTAAGAATGAAGTTTCACGACCAGTTTTGATGAAAGCTTTGCAGGCAAATTTTCGTCCAGAATTCCTTAACCGTATTGATGAGATAATAATTTTCCATAGACTGACTGAAAATGATTTAGTTAAGATTCTCGACATTCAAATTGCTGATTTACGAGAAAGATTGTCACAACAAGGTATGGAGTTGGAGATTTCTGAACCAGCTAAGAAATATCTAACACAACACGGTTTTGATCCGCAGTATGGAGCAAGGCCTTTAAAAAGACTTATTCAAAAAGAAGTTGAAAACAAAATTGCTATTGAATTACTAAAAGGTTCGCACACAAATCAGGATACAGTTCAAAATTTTGATAAAACAGATAAAATTTTTATTGACATCAAAAATGGAAAAATTTCTATTTTGGTAAAAAATAATTAATTAATAATAATTGGAGGAAAGATGGCAAAACAACTTGAATTTGGGCATAAAGCCAGAGAACATCTAAAAAAGGGTGTTGATATTCTGGCTAGTGCAGTAAAGACTACATTAGGTCCACGAGGACGAAACGTAGTTCTAGAAAGGAGCTTTGGTTCACCCACGATTACAAATGATGGTGTAACAATTGCAAAAGAGATTGAGCTGGAAGATAAGTATGAGAATATGGGAGCGCAGATGGTTAAGGAAGTCGCTACCAAAACTCATGATGTTGCTGGTGATGGAACCACAACCGCTACTTTGTTAGCACAATCTATCATTGATGAAGGATTTAAACATGTTACAGCAGGTGTTAATCCTATGTTTATGAGAAGAGGTCTTACTAAGGCTTCTGAAGCTGTGGTTGATGAAATTAAAAAGATCAGCAAACCAACCAAAACATCAGAAGAGATTGAGCAAATTGCAACTATTTCTGCGAATAATGACCCTGAGATTGGAAAACTGATTGCAGAAGCAATGGATACTGTTGGCAATGAAGGTGTAATCAATGTTGAAGAATCCAAAACTATGAATACTTATATGGAGAAAGTTGAAGGTATGCAGTTTGATAGAGGATATATTTCGCCTTACTTTGTGACTGATGCTGAAAAGATGGTTGCAGAATTGGAGGATGCTTATATCCTACTTTTGGACAAAAAAATCTCTGTTATGAAGGACTTGCTTCCGATTCTTCAAGTAGTCTCTCAGACTGGCAAGCCACTTCTACTCATTGCAGAAGATATTGAAGGCGAAGCCCTTGCAACCCTGGTTGTTAACAAATTAAGAGGCACTCTGAATGTTTGCGCTGTCAAAGCACCCGGATTTGGTGATAGAAGAAAAGAGATGCTTAGAGATATTGCAATTCTTACAGGTGGAACTGTAATTTCTGAAGAAGTTGGTCTGAAATTGGAAAATACAAAGTTGCACGACCTTGGTGTTGCGCATAAAGTAATTGTTGATAAGGAAAATACAACAATTAGGGAAGGGAAAGGTAGTGAAAAAGATATTTCCGGAAGAATTCAGCAGATTAAAAGACAGATTGATGAAACCACTTCAGATTATGATAAGGAAAAGCTTCAAGAAAGACTTGCAAAGCTATCAGGTGGTGTGGCTGTTTTAAATATTGGCGCCGCAACAGAAACTGAAATGAAGGAGAAAAAACACCGTGTTGATGATGCTCTTCAGGCTACCCGCGCTGCTGTTGAAGAAGGTATTGTCGTTGGCGGTGGAGTTGCTTTACTTCATGCTGCAAAGATAATAGACACACTAAAATTAGAAACAGAAGAAAAAATCGGTGCAGAAATACTTAAAGCCGCACTTCAAATGCCGGTCTATCAGATTGCCAAGAATGCTGGCGTGGCAGGTGATGTTGTTGTAGAAAGACTGAAAAATGAAAAGAATCTTAATATTGGCTACAATGCGGCGAAAAGAGAATATTCTGATTTGATGGCTGATGGCGTAATTGACCCAGCAAAGGTTACCCGCTCTGCTGTTCAAAATGCTTGCAGTATTGCAGGACTTTTCCTTACGACTGAATGCATTATCTCTGATATTCCTAAGAAAGAAGAAACTCCGCCAATGCCACCCGGTGGATATGGTGGCGGCGGAATGTATTAAAAATATAAAACTAAAAATCAAAAATGAAAAATTAAAGCGGTATCTATGTTCAAAAACTTGACATTACCTGGATACCGCTTTTTATTTTGTTAAATAGCAATAATTAAAAAAAAGGAGTTATGATGAAAAAAAGTAGAATGATTGGCTTATTTCTTGCCTTGTTAATATTACCAACATTTGTATTAGCAAGCTCTTCAACTAATTTTCAAGCAAATGAATTTGAAAATCATAGTTTGAAAAATCGTGAATGGACAATAGTTGCAACTTATCCTATCCCAGAAGGTGCTGCTGGACTCGCCTATGACGGTACATATCTTTACTGTGGGATTTATGGAGCAAACGGTGATGAAGTTTATCAGATTGACCCAAGTAATGGAAGCTATTCACTCTTGTTTACAGGACCCCAAGGAGATGCTTTCGGTCTCACCTATGATGGTACTTATCTATGGACAACTGACCATCCAGGAAGCAGTTCTACCCCAGCTGTTGCCATGCAACTTGATATGAGTGGTAATTTGGTTTCCGAATTTAACCTTCCTGCTCACTATATGTCCGGTATTGCTTATGATAACGGCGATTTCTGGGTTGCTGCATATTACGATCCAGAAGCAGTTATTTATAAAGTTGATACATTAGGTACAATAATTACCCAATTTGACGCACCTGATGATCAACCTTGGGACCTGTGCATAGAACATGGCAATCTCTGGATGGCAGATTACTACGGAGATGCGCTTTATATGATTGACCCTGCCACAGGTAATCTTATAGAAACTCATCCATCAGAACATTCAGATCCAGCAGGTATTGTATTTGATGGCACCTATCTATGGTATTGCGATAATGGTGAAGGATACGACCAGGACTGGCTGTATAAGATTGATCTTGGTGGTGGCGGAACACCAGAGATTTCTATACCAATTACTACTCATAATTATGGAACAGTAACAGTTGGAGATTCCTCAACATGGAATGCAACTGCACAAAATATCGGAACTGCAGAATTGGAGATAACAGGTATATCTTTTACTGGCACTGGCTCAAATTATGTATCCTGCTCTCTTAGCTTTCCACAAACTATTCCTACTGGAAATAACATAGAAATACCTTTGAAGTATAAGCCTCAGGAATCTGGTGAATTAAACTGCACCGCTACAATTTCATCTAATGACCCATTACACCCAGAAGTTGATATTACTTTAACAGGAAATGCAGTAAATCCTGGACCAAATATTTATGTGCCAATAACAAGCCATAATTACGGTTTAGTGAGAATCAATGCATTAACTCGTTGGTTTATGGAGATTCAAAATATTGGAGATGAAACATTAGTAATTGATAGTATTTACTGTGACGATACTCACTTTACTGTGGATTCTGATGTAAGTTTTCCAATAAATATCGGCGTTCTTGATATCACTCAAATTGGCATCTGGTTTAATCCTGAAGAAGCTATTTTATATGAAGGAACATTGTTTATAGAAAGCAATGATCCTGATAACAATCCTGTTGAAGTAACTTTAGAAGGAACAGGTGATGATTCTGATTATGAAATTGGTGAGACTTTATGGCAATATCAAATAACAACGAGCTGGGATAATAGTCCCAAAGCAATTGCACATATTTCTGATATTAATTATGATGATATTGATGATGTAATTATCTGTTCAGAAGATAATTATGTTCGTTGTTTTAATGGAAATTCTTCAGGATATGCGGATGTTCTTTGGGAGAAAGAAATATATTCAGGAAATATCTATTCATATCGTGGTTTATTTATTACACAAGATATTAACAATGATTCATATAACGATGTAGTTGTAGCCACTACTGGTGGTGACCGTTCAATACATACCCTTTCTGGAAAGACAGGTCAAACTATCTGGACTCATGATACTCATGAATACGGTGGTGGTGGCTGGGTTTATCAGGTTAATTGTAAATACGATTATAACAATGATGGTGTTCTTGATGTATTAGCCACCACTGGTGATGATGCAAGCGATACAGGTCCTAAACGAGTATATTGTCTTGATGGTTTAACCGGATTATCCATTTGGGAACGCCCATTAGGTGGACCTGGTTTCTCTGTAATTGGGATTGAAGATTGCACAGGTGACGGACAACCAGATGTTTTGGCTGGTGCTTCAAATGAAGATGAAAGCATAGGTTATGCTTATGCTATTAATGGAGCAACAAGTAATATATTTTGGCCATATACTACAACCGCTACATCAGTTTGGGCATTAGAACAGTTAAATGATATTAATGAGGATGGAATTAAAGATGTGATTATCGGTG
This sequence comes from uncultured Candidatus Cloacimonadota bacterium, assembly GCA_964398885.1. GTDB lineage: Bacteria > Cloacimonadota > Cloacimonadia > JGIOTU-2 > JGIOTU-2 > JAGMCF01. The sequence goes on from CAYNOU010000048.1 coordinate 16,424, forward strand.
ATTTCTCCGGGCATTTTTATTACCTTGATTCCACAAATGGAACAGTACTTCATACCGGTAGTGTTGGTGTAGCAATTATACTCCAATTCATAAAATTAAATGATGTTAATGGCGATGGGAATCCTGATTTTGGAGTTGCTCATAGCACTAACAGTATAGTACAGGTAATTGATGGATATTCTGGAGCTTTTGTCTGGTCGCATTCTGTTGCAGACCAACCGTGGAATGCATCCAGAATTGCTGATGTAAGTGGAGATGGAATTGATGATATTGTTGTCGGCACATTATTTAATAATAACTATGCTTACTTCCTTAATGGAGTAGATGGCTCAGAAATAGAATCTATTAGTGTGGGAACACCAGTTGATGCAATTGCTTCTATCCCGGATATTGATGGAAATGGTTCAATGGAAATGGTTGTTGGTGGTAGAAATGGCTGGGTATATTGCTATTCAGGAGGATTCAATGCTGTGGCAGTTGATGAGCAACAAACCCAGAATGATAATTTTATATTGTTGAAAAATTATCCTAATCCGTTCAGCACCTCAACTACGATTTCTTTTTCAACCGCGGATTTACGCGGATTAACACAGATAAAAATTTATAATATCAAAGGGCAATTAGTGAAAACTATGGAGTGCGGAGAGTCTCTCTCTGCAAAAGCGACGGAGTCGCTTTACTCCATATCATGGGATGGAAAAGATTATTCTGGAAAATCAGTTTCAAATGGAATTTATTTCTATCAATTGGAATCTAAAAATTGTAAATCTGAAATTCAGAAAATGGTTTTAATAAGATAATAGATTTTGAAATCATTCATAGGCGGAATAGAAATATTCCGCCTTTTGTTTTTATGAACTATTTATAAGCAATTTTAACATTTTGGTGGAGAGGCTAACATAAAAAAATTAGAAGGTTAAGCTAAAAAATGTAGAGCTAATCAGTTCCACATGAATAAATGGATAAGATTTTTTTATAAATTCTCATTACAATATTTTGTTTTTAACTTACCACTATTGTGCCAGTTAACTATATTGAAACCTAAAAAATAGGTAACTTTTTTTCAAAAAAATAAAATTTTTCTTGACACAAAAATTTTTATAGGATTTATTTACCCTCAAATAAGGTAACAAAAATATGAGTAAGTTAAAAGAGATAGAAAAACTGATAATTGATTTCGGTTTACCAATGCGGGAAGCAAAAGTATATACTACTCTTTTTCGTAAAAAAGACTTTACTGCTTCTGAAATCCAACAGCTTGTCAATATACCAAGAACCAAGGTTTATGAGGTTTTGCATCAGTTGATTAATAAGGGGCTATGTATTGAGAAGAGAATAGGCCGCAGTAAAAAATATGAGGCAATGAACCCTGGATCCGTTTTTGAAAAATTGCTAAAGAAACATAGAGAAGAGGTGACAGAGAAAGAAAATATAGCTAATAAGGTATTGAAGATTCTTTCACCCATTTATAAACAAAGGGAGGAAAAAGATAATCCTTTAGAATACATTGAGGTAATTAAGTATAGGCAACAAATTCATGAAAAATGGGTTTCCTATTTAGAATTAACTAAGAAAGAAGTTCTTGCTTTTACGAAATCACCTTACACAGCTTCATTTAATGTTGATAATGATAAAGAAATTGAAGCTCTAAAAAGAGGAGTCAAGTTCAAAGGTATTTATGAGTATAAAGATGTTGTGAAACAAGAACTTGTGGATGTAATCTCTTTATGGGTTTCTGCAGGTGAAGAAGCACGAGTAATCAAGGAATTGCCAATGAAAATGGTTATCTTTGATGAAAGAATAACAATGTTTGCATTGAACGATCCTATCTCCTTGAAACCAAGCATAACTACTATGATAATTAACCATCCCAGCTTTGCCAAAGCACTTAAGTATGTGTTTGAAAGTATATGGGAAAAATCAATGCCCTTTGAAGAATTTAAAATCAAGGGGGTGTAATAAAATGCTTACTAAAGTATAATAATATAAGACGTATGGGATGTGTTATGTATATAAAAAATACTTCGCTATTACCCAAACTATTACACCCCCTAGAGAGAAAATATAAATTAAAAAAGGCGAAATGTTATCTAATCAAAAGAGAGAAATGTGTTAATGTCAAAGATAGGAGTCCGCCCACTTTGGTTCGTAGGGCATAAGAAGTTAATGTCATTGATAGGCATCCATCCCGACCTGTCTCAAGAGATGTAGATGTATCGGGATAGAATAATTATAATAACAAAAAAATTAAAAAATTATAGGAGAAAAAATGATGAATGAAATGAAATCCCGAATACTTTCGGGGAAAAAGAGTATTATCTTATGTATGGTTTTATTCATGATGTTCTCAGTATTAAAAGCCCAAGTTCCCGAATGGCAGTGGGTAAAACAGGCTGGCGGAAATGGTGCTGATGAAGGCAGAGGCCAACTCTACGGCAATAAAATGAACCCAGGCTTCGATTCACTTAATGTGAGATTTGTTGGTAACTGGCCATTTGGTACCTCTTACACAGTGACAACTGATTCTACAAGACAACTTGCATTCTGTGGCTCAGGTGGTGGCGTGTATATACTTGACGTATCTACACCTGCAGCACCAACTAAGCTATCGGAAAAAGTTCGTACAAGGGGCGTGGTCTGGGGGCTAGTCTATGATGAGCCTACTCATAGGCTCTATATTGCAGCAGGGCCAGCAGGACTTGAAATCTGGGATGTAACAGACCCTTCAAATCCACTGAAATTAGGCTATTATGATACACCGGACTTTGCTCGTGGGGTAGCAGTAGCTGGCTCATACGCCTATGTTGCAGATGAGCTTACTGGTCTAATGGTGATTGACATCTCTACGCCATCAGCACCCTCTGAGGTTGGATCTTATGATACGCCGGGCTATGCTTTTGGGGTAGCAGTAGCTGGCTCATACGCCTATGTTGCAGATCATTATACTGGTATGAGGGTGATTGACATCTCTACGCCATCGGCACCCTTTGAGGTTGGCTCTTGTGGTGGATGGGCGCCGGCTTTGGTTGTAGCAGTATCCGGCTCATACGCTTATGTTGGAACTCAGGGTACTGGTCTGAGGGTGATTGACATCTCTACGCCATCGGCACCCTCTGAGGTAGGCTCTTGTACTGGATTCGCGCCGGCTATGGATGTAGCAGTATCCGGCTCATACGCTTATGTTGCAACTGAGGGTACTGGTCTGAGGGTGATTGACATCTCTATACCATCAGCACCCTCTGAGGTTGGCTCTTATGTTCCACCGGTGCCGACGGCTTATGGGGTAGTAGTAGCTGGCTCATACGCTTATGTTGCAGAGGGGTGTGCTGGTCTGAGGGTGATTGACATCTCTACACCATCGGCACCATCTGAGGTTGGCTATTATCTTACACCGGACGTTGCTGATGGTGTAGCAGTGGCTGGCTCATACGCCTATATTGCAGATTATAATGCCGGGCTGAGGGTGATTGACATCTCTACACCATCGGCACCCTATGAGGCTGGCTCTTATATTACACTGGGTCCGGCTTGGTATGTAGCAGTGGCTGGCTCATACGCCTATGTTACATGCGGCAATGAAGGTCTGAGGGTGATTGACGTCTCTACACCATCGGCACCATCTGAGGTTGGCTATTATGATACACCGGGCTTTGCTAATGGGGTAGCAGTAGCTGGCTCATACGCCTATGTTACAGATCACACTGCTGGTTTGGGGATAATTGACATCTCCACACCATCAGCACCAGATTCGGTTGGCTATTATGATACGCCGGGCTTGGCTTTTGGTGTAGCAGTGGCTGGCTCATACGCTTATGTTGCAGATTTGGATGCTGGTCTGAGAGTGATTGACATCTCTACACCATCGACACCATCTGAGGTTGGCTCTTGTGATACGCCGGACGAGGCTGTGGGTGTAGCATTGGCTGGACAATACGCTTATGTAGCAGATAGGGGTGGTGGTCTAAGGGTGATTGACATCTCTACGCCATCGGCTCCCTTTGAGGTTGGCTACTGTGAAACACCGGACGAGTATGCTAATGGTGTAGCAATAGCTGGCTCATACGCCTATGTTACGGATGCGTGGGGCGGTCTGAGGCTAATTGACATCTCTACACCATCGGCACCTTATGAGGTTGGTTATTATGTTACACCGGGTCGGGCTCGGGGTGTAGCATTGGCTGGACAATACGCTTATGTAGCCGGTGAGGTTCCTGGGTTACAGATTTATGAAAATCTGCTCTCAGTTTCAATAGATAATAATGGATTTGATACTACATTTGAAGAAACTAAACTTGAGAATTATCCTAATCCATTCAATACCCATACTTCAATTATGTATTCGTTGCCACAATCCAGTAATGTAAAAATAAATATATACAATCTCAAAGGGCAATTAGTGAAAACTATGGAGTGCGGAGAGTCTCTCTCTGCAAAAGCGACGGAGTCGCTTTACTCCATATCATGGGATGGAAAAGATTATTCTGGAAAATCAGTTTCAAATGGAATTTATTTCTATCAATTGGAATCTAAAAATTATAAATCAGAAATTAGAAAGATGATCTTCCTTCGTTAATATCCTTCGTCCAGACTACGGATATCAAGAAACTTCGGAGGATAAATTCTCTTTCGCTAACTCCTTCGTTAAAACTATGCCTGTCCGTGCTCCGTCGCCAAAGCTCTGGAGCGTCGGCGACCGTCCCGGTAATATCGGGATGGAAGGCGGGGAGTTCAGGAAACCTTCGCAAGGGTAAAATGAAAGGGCGGAATATCTTAATTTCGCCTTTTTTATTGACACTCAAAAAATCATTTCTGTTTCTTTGCACTGAATCTTTCATTAAAGAATTATGGAGAAAATGTGATACTAAGAAAGAAATATATTATCCTTCTTACAATTATTTTTGTATTGTCCATTGTTAAGATTTCTGCAGAAGAACAAGTAGTTACAGGGATTATTGAACCAGGTCAAATAGAGGTTGGACAAAAGGGACAGGTAAAGGTTACTTTTAATATTCCAGAAGGACTTCATCAAAGTTTGAATGAAGATTATTTCTTTATTGAACCAGATGGAATGGAGGGAGTTGCATTTGAACCCACAGTTTTTCCGGTAGGAGAAAAAGATAAAGATGGAGTTATAACTTATTATCATGAAGTCACCTTAACAAGGT
>CAYNOU010000049.1:0-20940 GCA_964398885.1 uncultured Candidatus Cloacimonadota bacterium
GAAAGCGTTCTTGAAGCAGGCGTGAATGGAGTTGCAATAATTTCTGCCATCCTTGGAAGTTCAAATCCAGAAAAGGAAATCAAAAAAATTAAAAACAAAATCAATAAATATAATCAAATGAAAGGATAACAAAATGGCTCTAAAAGAAGAAATAATCACAAAATCAATTGTGGAAAGATTTTCTGAAAAATTTGTGAACAACCTAAATCAGGATGTCATCATTGCAGGTGCTGGTCCTGCTGGATTGACTCTTGCATATTATCTTGCGAAAAAAGGAATCAAAGTTTCGGTTTTCGAGAAGAAACTATCTGTCGGAGGAGGAATGTGGGGTGGCGGAATGCTGTTTAATGAAATTGTTGTACAGGAAGATGGAAAGGCAATTCTGGAGGAATTTGGCATCAAAACTGTAAAATATGAAGACAACTATTATACTGCTGATGCAGTTGAAGCAATTTCAACAATATGTTCGTTAGCAACAAAGGCTGGTGTGAAAATCTTCAATTGTATGATGGTTGAAGATGTTATGGTAAAAAAAAATGAAGTATGCGGTGTGGTGGTCAATTGGACACCAGTGGAAATGACAGGACTTCATGTAGACCCTTTATCAGTAAAATCAAAAATAGTTGTAGACGCCACAGGACATTCTGTTGAATTGTTAAAAATAATTGAGAGAAAAGTCCAAGGAAAATTGTTTACAAAGACTGGAAAAATTATGGGAGAAAAGTCTATGAACGCTGAAATTGGAGAGAAAACCGTAGTTGAAAACTCTAAAGAAATCTATAAAAATGTATATGTTGTAGGAATGGCAGCAAACGCTGCATTTGGTGCGTGTAGAATGGGACCTGTCTTCGGCGGGATGCTCTTATCTGGAAAAAAATTAGCAGAGATAATTTCTAAAAGATTAAACAAATAAAGACTCAAAAATATGAATTTATAATCCACAGAAGATGTTATAAAAAGTTTTCCACGTCTCTGCAGTGAAATATTAGAGGAAAAATGACACAATTAAAAATGGCAAAAGATGGCATCATTTCTAAGGAGATGAAAACCATTGCTAAAGACGAAAAAATTGATGAGCAGTGGGTAAGAGAAGAAATCATCAAAGGACATATTGTAATTCCTAAAAATATTAATAGAGATTTTCATCCTATGGGTATAGGAAACAAGCTAAGAACAAAAATCAACGCCAATATCGGGACCTCTCCAGACCATTTTGACCTCAAAGAGGAGTTGGAAAAGTTGAAAGTTGCAGTTGCCTATGGCTCTGACAGTGTGATGGATTTATCTACAGGCGGAAATCTTTCTGATATAAGAAAAGCGATTCTTTATCAATCTCCTGTAATGGTTGGCACAGTTCCAATATATCAAGTTGCATCCGAGCTTCTCAATAACAATAAAGATATTTCTGCGATGACAGTTAACCAACTTTTTGAATCCATAGAAAGACAGTGTGAAGAAGGCGTTGATTATATTACCGTGCATTGCGGAGTTACTCAGAAGGCAATTCAAACTTTAAAGAAAAATCCTCGTTTGCTTGGAGTGGTCAGCAGAGGTGGTTCTTTATTAATGAAATGGATGCGAGAAAACAAGGCAGAAAATCCTTTATATGAATATTACGACCGCTTGCTTGACATTGCAAGAAAATATGATGTTACCCTGAGTTTAGGCGATGGCATCAGACCCGGTTGCCTGGCAGATGCCAGCGATGCAGCTCAATTTGAAGAATTGATTACACTCGGTGAATTAGCAGTAAAAGCACTAAAAAATGATGTTCAAGTCATAATTGAAGGTCCTGGACATATTCCATTAAATGAGATAGAAGCCAATGTTAGACTTGAAAAATCCATTTGTAATGGCGCCCCATTTTATGTCTTGGGACCTATAACCACGGATATCGCCCCCGGATATGACCATATAACCAGTGCAATTGGTGGCGCTTTGGCTGCCTATTATGGAGCTGATTTCTTATGTTATGTTACACCATCCGAGCATCTCTGCCTACCTGATATTGATGATGTTAGAGAAGGTGTTATTGCTGCCCGTATTGCTGCTCGTTCCGCTGATATCGGCAATGGAATGCCAGAAATAAGAAAAGCGGATGACCAAATTTCTTATTACCGCAGCAATCTTGATTGGGAAGGAATATACAAAGTTGCAATGGATCCAATACTTGCTAAAAAAAGGCGAAAAGCGAGTGAGGACTTCTCTGAAGATGTCTGCACTATGTGTGGAAAACTCTGCGCTATAAAGACTGGAAAGATAAAAGATGAGACATTGAAATGAAGTTAAGCAACGAAGTATAAAAACATGATGTCCAAACTTACAGGTGAAACCCACATGTCCTGAAAAAAACTCGGGACGCACCCGTCTGGGCGCCGAGCCTGAAAGGAGCATGAAAATTTACAAGCGTTCCCAAGCTGGGGCTTAGGAACGAGCGTGTAAGATTGGTGAATTTGTTATGTTTTTATTTAATATTTTGTGTCTTTGTGCCTTTGTGGTGAAACGATTTTCATATGAAATTATTGACAATATAATTACTGAATTCGCATCTAACTATTATAATGGTAAAACAGGAAATATATCGCAAATTAATTCATCTTTTTGCCATAATAATTCCAGTATTATATTACTTTGTAGTGAAATCCCAGATTGTTTCAATCTCTATCTTACTACCCATAGCATTGATTTGTGTTGTTGCAGATGCTGCTCGTATGGAAAATCCTGAACTTAAGAACAGGTTTTATAAACTTTTTGGCTCAATGTTGCGGGAAAATGAAGTAAGTCAGCTGACAGGTGCTTCCTATCTGTTAACATCTTCAGTTGTAACTATTGCAATTTTTACAAAAGAGATTGCATTTTTTGCGATATCTTATTTAGTTATTGGTGATACCTTTGCTTCTATAGTAGGTTTAAAACTTGGCAAAAGGCAGATAGTCCGCACCAGAAAAACTGTAGAAGGCTTCATTGCATCCTTTTTAGCATGTGCGATTTATGGACTTATCTGTTATTTTTTATATTTCAAAAAATTTTTTGCACATGCTAATAAAAACCCACAGGGAATAATTATAATTATCTTGGTTGGTGCACTAATTGCCTCAATCACTGAAGTAAGTAATTTGCATATAAATGATAACATCAGCATTCCAATTATTTCAGGAGTGGCAATGTCTATAGTTTATCTGCTTATATAAAAGATAAGAAAATAAAAAAACCGGAAGTAAGGAAGTAAGAGAAAAACCTATGGATTTATCATTCGTAATACCAGTTTTTAACGAGGAAAAAAGTCTAAAAGAACTTCATAAAAAAATTTTGGGAAATATTGGAATCCGAAGTTATGAAATAATATTTATTGATGATGGCAGCACAGATAATTCTTTTAAGATATTACAAGAGATTGCTGAAGACGATAAAAATGTTCATATTATAAAATTTCGTAGAAACTTTGGAAAATCTGCTGCACTGCAAACTGGCTTTGATAAGGCTAAAGGGGATATTGTTTTCACCTTAGATGCAGATTTGCAAGATGACCCAGAGGAAATCCCAGGATTTATTGAAAAAATTAACCAGGGTTATGACCTTGTTGCAGGATGGAAAAAACATCGTAAAGACCCAATTACAAAAAAAATAACATCAAAAATATTTAATATAGTTACCTCAATAATTTTCAGATTAAAATTACATGACTACAATTGTGGATTCAAAGCCTATAGAAATGCAGTAGTAAAGTCTATAAATATTTATGGAGAACTGCATCGGTATATTCCTGCGTTAGCTAAAGCAAAAGGATTTAGCATTTGTGAGATTCCAGTCAAACATCATAAGAGAAAATTCGGAAAGTCAAAATATGGTATGGAAAGACTTGCTCGTGGATTCCTTGACCTGCTTACTGTAACAATGATAACAAAATTTGAAAGGAGTCCTTTGTATCTTTTCGGTATTGGTGGCTTGATTATATCGTTAATTGGATTTATAATAACTCTTTACCTGTCAATCGCAAAAATTTTCTATGGAATGCCTTTAAGTAACCGTCCCCTACTTTTTCTTGGCGTTCTGTTAATTGTTGTTGGAATTCAATTAATTTCTATTGGTCTATTGGGAGAAATAATTGTATATAGTACAAAAAATATTCAAAGAAAGAAAAATAAAAAAGTTAATTGAAGAACTCTAATTTTGCAGGATTTATAATTTGTAATTTGTAATTTGTAATTTGTAATTTGTAATTTTTTTATAATATCTTCTATAAAATTTGAATTAAGAATATTAGAAATTATATCCTATTGAAAAATTCCAAAAACTATTGTCTTTACTATTTTCATACATTAGAATAACCGGACCAAAAATCGTTGGCATCTCTAAACCAATTGCATAACCGGATTTTGAACCTTTCTTAAAAATATCCCAGAATTCCTCCATTTCATCAATGGGGCCAAATTCTCCAACACCAGCTTTTGTAACCAAAAACAATTTTTGCCTTGGGTCGCTTAAGCTAAATTTTTTCAATAATATACGCATTTGAAGTGAAATATAGAAAATATCTTCTCCTGCTATTTGACCATAATGATATCCAAAAAATGTATTGTCAGGCCTTCCTTTTATCGTTCGATTATATGGAATCTTCCCATTATTTGTGCTATTAATTATTAGATATATCCAATTTGAGACTGAAATACCCTTATATAACTTTGTATGAATACCATTAATCAGTTTAAATTGCTGAAAGTTATATTCTGAGCCTAAAGCTTCATTGAAATTTGTATAAGAAGCCATTCTATATAATCCTTTATAAGGATATGGAAATCTGTCAAAACTGTCAAACACCAATCTTACTCCCAATCCAGAAGTTCTTTTCTGACCTATCCCCCGATTAAATCGGAGATTTGACACTTTATAATCAAAAATGAGTGACATCAGACCTAATCTTTTATCATCAAAAAATCCTGTTTCCGTAAGTATATTCCAGTCCCTATCAGACTCAATTTCTGTATTGTCTCTTAAATAAAATTCAAGAGAATTATTAAGATTAGTTTTACCAATCCTATCTGTAGTAAGACGAAATCCAAATCTCCTCTCTACTCCAAACCTCATATAAAAATTCAAAGCATTACCAGTTCCAAAGACATTATCATGACCTACAGAGATAAAAGCTGATGAAGACTCTTCTGTATTGTAATTTGCTCCAGCCTCAATAATACCAAAAGGCTTCTCTTTTACCACAAAAGTCAAAGCAACATTTTTGGATTGGGTTTTTTTAACATCAAAAAACACTAAATCAAAATAATTTGTACTATAGATTTTTTTTATATCGGACTGAATTTTGTTAATATTAAAAATATCACCTAATTCTGTAGATATTTCCCTTAATATTACAAAATTTTTTGTTAAATCATTTCCAGATAATGAAATTTCTTCTATATCGCCTTCATTGATATGAAGAAATGCCACTTTATTTTTCACAAAAATTGAATCAATATAAGCTAATATATAGCCATTATTTATATATTTTTCTAAAATAATATTTTTAAATTTATTTGTATCTTCTATGGATATTTTTGAGGGTAAATTAGAAAGTAATTCTTTTGTATTAAAAATTTTATTTCCGAAAAGGATTATCTGCTCTATGTTTGAATCCTTAATATTCTCATTTACGGCTACTGATTCTTGAACAGGTTCAACTAAAGAAAGCAGAGAATCAATATTATTTTCTGCTTCTGCTTTTCCAATGTCAATCAACTCAGCCCATCTTGAGAATTCAGTATTTGATATTTCTTCAAGGGGAGGACGAATTATTATGTCAGCTTGCTTTAATTCATCCTCTATTTTTGAAAACATCATAATGTTAATAATTTGATTAGCCACAGTGATAGGATTGTTCATATATTTGCGTGAATACAGGAAACTTGTGGAATTTGAAGCAATTATTATATCTGCTCCCATTCCCTTCATTGTAGAAATTGGAAGATTATTTGTTATCCCACCGTCAATATATAAATCAGAACCAATTTCTACAGGTGTAAACAAAAATGGTGCAGACAAGCTTGCCTGAAGGACTTTTATAAGATCTCCACGCACAAATGTTTTATTCTTTCCACTTACAATATCTGTAGCAGAAATAAAAAGTGGGATTTTAAGTTTAAGAAAATTTCCATTTGAAATATAATTCGGACGCGTAAAGTAAAAGGCAAGACTATTAAGAATAGTTTGAGAACTAGAAATAGAACTTGGAATTCTAAGTCTCCAATTCTTAAATCTTACTTTTATAAGATTTTCTTCCTTGGATTTGCGCGTGTAAAAATAGTACTGCTGTCGGGATTGCGGTGCGGATAAAGTCGTCTCCCAATTTACATTTTTTATGATTTTCTCAATCTGATAAGAATCATACCCCGAAGCATAGAAAGCGGCAATCAGCGCACCAAAACTTGTTCCTCCAATATAATCAATTGGAATTTTATATTTTTCAAGAATCCGTAAAACGCCGATATGAGCAATACCTCTTGCCCCACCTCCACTAAGCACCACACCAACAGACGGTCTGCCTGAACTATTGTCTCCAAAAATAGATTGAATATCTAATAAAAAAACAAATAGTAATATCGCTAAAATTATCTGATTTTGTTTCATTATCTTAAACATTTGCAAAAGGCTTAATTAAATGTCAATTTTTTCTAAAAAATTTTGAGGTTACCCAATTTATTGACAAGTAAATAATCAATGTCTGTTTTTTAACAAAAAATCGGGTTGAATTTACAGGAGTATTATTATGAGTTTGTATGATAAATGCCAGAATTTCACAGAAGCAAAAAGAGTTAAAAAACTTGGATATTATCCGTATTTTAGAGTAATCAGTTCAGAACAGGACACAGAAGTCATTGTTAATGGTAAAAAAACTTTAATGCTTGGCTCAAACAGTTATCTTGGTTTAACGAATCATCCAAAAGTGAAAGAAGCAGCTATAAATGCCATCAAAAGATATGGGAGTGGATGTGCTGGCTCACGCTTTCTTAACGGAACACTGGATATTCATATTGAATTGGAAGAAAAACTCGCAGATTTTGTTGGGAAAGATGTTGCCCACGCATATTCAACTGGCTTCCAGGCAAACTTGGGTGCAATTGCAACTATAGTTGGTCGTGGTGAATATTTGATAACTGATAAGTTAGACCATGCAAGCATTATAGATGGATGCCGACTTTCTTTTGGGAAGATGCTTCGTTTCAATCATAATGATATGAATGATTTGGAAAGGGTTCTCCAATCTGTCAAAGATAGTAACAAGCTAATAATTGTTGATGGAGTTTTCAGTATGGAAGGAGACATCGCCAATCTTCCAGAAATTTGTGAATTGGCAAAAAGATATAACGCACAGGTTATGGTTGATGAGGCTCATGCAATAGGCGTGATTGGCAAAAATGGCTCCGGAACAAGCAGTTTCTATAACTTAACAGATAAGGTTGATATTATTATGGGCACCTTTAGTAAATCATTGGCATCTATTGGGGGATTTATTGCTGGCAATGAACTTCTAATGCATTATCTGAAGCATTTTTCTCGCACACTTATTTTCAGTGCCAGCTTGCCGCCAGCTTCTGCTGCTTCAGTTATGGTTGCACTTGAGATTATGAAAAGTGAACCTGAAAGAATAGAAAAGCTCTGGAAGAATACTCGTAAGATGCAAAAAGGCTTTAAAGAAATGGGTTATGACATTGGCTTGAGCGAAACTCCTATAATACCGCTTCATGTCGGTGATATGATGACTGCTTTTAAGATGTGGAAAATGCTGTCTGATGAAGGAGTGTTCATCAATCCGATTGTTCCGCCTGCTGTACCACCAAACGACTGCCTGATACGCACAAGTTTTATGGCAACCCATACTGATAAGCAGTTAGATTTTGCATTAGATAAGTTTGAGAAAATTGGAAAGAAATTAGGAGTGATATAAAAAGTTCGGGATGCGGAAGGCGGAAAGTTAATTTCCAACCAAGATATAGGGAAGAAAGATATGAAGAAAACAGCTATTATAAGCTTAATATTCCTTTCACTGTTGATTACAGGTAATATAAAAGCAGACAATAAACTTGAATTTTTTATCAATTCAGGAATAAACCTTCCAAATAGCTCTGAAGAACTGGCTAAACATTGGGACCCTGGATTTTTAATTGGCGGGGGAATAGGATACAAAGCCTTCAATGATTTCTTTATATTCTCAGATTTTAACTATTCCCAATTTAGTTTTAATGGGAAGCCTCTTTCTTATGTTACTATTCCAGAAGTAAGAATTCTGGATGTGATTGGTGAAGAATCTAAAGTTTTTGATTTCTCCGTTGGTCTAAAATTTCAAAGGCTGCAGTTTAATTCTTTTATTTATCCCTATTTATTAACAAGCGTTGGATACATTGAATATAAAACTGGTAGAGTCTGTGAATTGTCTGAAGATTTTATAAATTCTCCAGGCTTAATAAGCTGCTCTACTCACTATGGTTACACCCAAAATGACTATTTTGGCAAGATTGGGATAGGATTCAATACTAAACTGCGAGATGACATATTTCTATTTAGTGAAGGAGATTTTATCTTTCCGTTTAAAGGAAATCTCTCTTTAATTCTAAAACTTGGAATAAGATTTTTCTAATCCCGATATATCGGGACTAACTTCGCTTCCGTTCATTCCGCATTTCCCATTCTGAATTCTGCATTCCGAATTTAAAAATCCGCTCTCACTTCCATTTTTAGCTGATTTTTAACATCAGACTCAGGGTATTTCTCAGTATAATATTTCAGAAATCCTGTAACATATTTACTGAACTGATAATCAAACTGCAAAGTTGCACGGGTAATTATCCCATTCCGTTTACTAACCAAAATATCCGAGAGATAGTCAGAACCTTCTCTTTTGTTTTTCTGGAAATGAATTTGCGCCATAAGATGATATTTGCTGCCAGCATTATAAACAAAACAGGGTTGAATCTGGTAAGAGAAAATCTGATATGAGTCTGACCCATCCTCCTTGCTACCATTTTCAAAATCATACCCAAATTCAGCAGAAAAAATCATATTGTAGTTAAATTTATATCCAATATCAGTCGCAATTCCATAGTTTTTGGATTTCAAAAAATCTGTTGTCTGATAATTAGAAGTTCTATCTTTATAGGAAATCTTATTTTCTAAATTCCATTTATTTATATTATACAAATTAAATTCAAATCCCCACTCATCTTGCGATAATTCATCAAATACATTTTCATACTGATTATCCATTTTCCTGGTTTTTTCATAAAATAGTTTTGTAATTATCTTATTCTTTTTAATATTATACCAGAGTTGTTCTCTATATTTTTGATAACCATAATCAGTGTAATCCTCATTCATTAACGCATTTTTCTTTAATAGATAAAGGTCCAATTTATGTGGTGTCCGTGATTTCTCCTGAATAGCAATATCAGAGGTAAAAAGAAATTTACTTAATGCTTTTGTAAACTGTGAATTCTCTAAGTTAATACCTCTCGCTGGATTAAGAGTTATATTCCAATTTACTTGCAATTCTGTAATAGGTTGGGGATTTCCAATTTTCGTAATTTCATAATCATAATCACCATCTTCCTGATAAAATCCAAGACTATCATAAATACCGTTTCCCTGACCAACAAAAACAAGTTCCCTCACTTTTGGATATATCGCAAGATTTCCTATTTTGTAATTTATCTTATTATAAATAATTTTCTTAAGAATATTCATTGAAATCTGAGTATTAAGCAAATCAAATGTAGAGTTTTGCATTCCATTAAAATATTTATTCTCTCTATGCGAATATTCAGATTTTATATTGAATTTTTCACCACCGTGATAAACATTTCCTCTCCATAAATAGGCTTGCTTAAAATTTTGCCAGTCTGTCTTCAGACTATCTTGATTTTCGTATTCATATTCTAAATTTATCTTCAGTTTCCTAAAATCCAGGCCGGTCTTGTAAAAATTTTTGCCTACTTTTATACCTTGAGCAATTGTTCCTTTTGATTTAAATATTCTCTCATAATACCCAGCTGATAGGTTAAGAAAATTATATTTATAATTCCCGTTCAAGTCGTGAATTTCTTGTTTCAAGGTCTGATTATTCACAATGTTAGATTCCTCTTCTATCCGAGAATAGTTATAATTTATTGAAGGAATATATGGAAAATTTTGATTTTGTAAGTATGAAAATCGGTTTGAAAGATTTCTACTTTGGGCAATTGATTTTAGATTCTTTTCAGAAAATTTGGTACTGTTTTTTGCCCAACTTTTTTGAGCCAGAGGCTCATCAGCCTTTGGCTGAATTTCAAGCAAAATATCAGCGCCATATTGAATTGCATCTACAGTATCTGCTTTTATAAATTGAGAATATTCATATTCAGTTTCTGCTGATTCTGTTCGTGTTAATGGATGATAATTTTTATCAATATATTGATAGAAAAATGAATTCTCAGTCCTTCCAATATTTGAAATATCACTTTTAAATCTTATTTCATTGAATAATGCAAAACCGAAATCATCTTCATCATCAAATTTAGAAAAACTATTCTTATCATAATTTGAAATTATCCCTTCAGAATAAATTGAAACTTTACCTATATTCAATTTAGCACCAAAATCCAGATTAAGATTTTTTTCCGGCATTGGCAATTGGATTTCTGGAATATAATCTCCATTTTTCTCCCCTACCCATTCAAATTGGTTAAACCCGGATTTTTGGTAAGAGCCTTTTCCATCTCCTACATAAGAGAAACTTACGAGGTAATTTCCTGTAGAATCAAATCCAATATATTCATAATGCGAATCAACCCGAATATAATTTCCTTCACCGGTTGCAACAGAGTCAACACCCGACTTACGGGATTTGGTTGGGTCATCGCCAGCTTGAGATAAAATCTCTTTATCGCTATCAGAGAAGGTGTAATTCAAAGGTTTTTCTTTATCATCGTTATTAGACAGAATTTTAAAAAACAACTTAGCATTATTATCAAAAAAATGGAAATTACCTGAGCCTAAATAAAAATTACTTCGGAAATCCTCTGAAGAGTATTCATAATCGGCAATAATATAAGAATTTTCTGTGATGACATTCTTATTCTTAAAAGTTAAAGAACCCTCATTATAATCAATTGTATAATCATCGCCTCTTGAGAGTAATTTTCCATTTAAATAGATTTTCTCTGTTCCAGATAGGATTTTTACATATGAGTTATTCTTTCCAGGGAGATAATAAGGTCCCTGCTTTCCTTCCACACCATAAAATTTGTGAGATATGAAATCCCCGTTAGAAATTGCAGCGGAGGCACCCAGGTTATTCCTTCCATCCCATTGGAAATTTACACCTTCTAATTTATACTCATAATTCGCAAAATGAGTATCATCAAATTTGCAAAAGAAGTCTCCAAAAGAAAGTGCATAATTACCAGAATAAATTTTAATAAACATCTTATCCAACTCACTTATTTTTTTTGTGGTTCCCTCTGGAGCGATTGGAGAGTTATTGTCAGAAAGTTGTGCTTTAATAAATATTTTCTCAGAGAGTTCTCCATCAATCTGTAGATATAATGATTGGTCAAAATCCATATCTGCCTGATTCCCAACTGAAATGGCAAAACTTTTACTTCCAGAAATAAATAAATTAGATGAAGAAGAATATTCAGACCTTTTTGGCGTAACTCGTATGGGCTTATAATCTTTTCCGCCAGATACTGTCTGCTTCTTAAATTTTAAGTATGAATATTTTAAATCCTCGGGGAAAACCTTGAACATAACAATAATTTCTGTATCTGTTGGATATAGTTTTAAGATTCTGATTTTCCCTTCTTTATAAAATATTTTGTAATCTATGTCCTTTTTAATTGTATCATTTTGAACAATTACAGTTTCGGAATTTGCGATTATATTCTGAAAGCCAAGTTCATAATTAGAATTCTCGTTACCAAACTGAGTTTGGTAACGAGAGACTTTTATGACCTTTTTCTTATCTAATAGAGAAAAATGTCCCTCAGCAAGTAAGGTAGTAAAAAACAGAAGTAAAATAATTAAGAATATTAATTTTTTCATATGTAAATCCCTTGCCACAGAGACACAGAGAAAATAAATATAAACTCTCATTCCCAATCCCCAATTGAATTGGGGATTGGGAATGCTTACAATGCCATTTTCATTCTCCTTTGTGTCCCGATTTGTTTTCGGGATATGAATGTTCATATGAAAATCTTTTTCACCACAAAGGCACAAAGGCACGAAGAATATTTTATTCATCCCGATTATATCGGGACTGGTGCTAACAATCCCAACTGCCAAAATAAGCTGTCATTCCCGCTAACGCGGGAATCCAGTTTTTTAACAAAATTGTACTTTGGAACATAAACAAATTCAATTTTTATTTTCCTTTCAGGCTCGGCGCTTCTGTCTCGTCTCCCGATATATCGGGAATGTATCGGGGATAAAATTGGGTCTGGCGGATGTATGTTTCATTATTTAATTGCACGCCAAAAAACACTGATTAAAGAGACTAAATAATCCATAAAAATAGAAATTATATTTTTCTATATCTATTTAACCTTTCTCTTTCGGTATAACAATCGCTAAAATCAAATAAAGCAAAATGCCAAAACCAACAGAGAATATCAAGACTACGAAAAGAATCCTCACTAAACTGGAATCTATATTGAAATATTCAGCTAATCCGCCACACACGCCAAAAATAAATTTATCACTCTTGCTAAGATGTAGCCTTGCTTTTTCTTTATCCTTCTCTACTATCTCAACTTCAACAGCTCCATTCGGTTTTTTAGGAATAATTATAATAGCTACTAAATAAGAAAGCACGCCTGCCCCACCTAATAAAGTCAACAAAACCCAGATAACTCTCACTAATGTAACATCAATATCAAAATATTCTGCTAATCCGCTACATACTCCAGCAATCTTCTTACTTTTCAAGTCACGATATAATTTCTTTTTAACCTTCATGATTCATCTCTCTTTCTTTCTGATAATAAAATTATATTTCTTAAATCTTCAATATCTTTAGCTTTAAGCCAGTGCCTTTCAAAATCTGGCTGTTGAACAATCTGTGCAATTGACATCAAAGCCCGCAGATGAAAATTCCTTTCATCACGAGTTCCAATCAAAACAAAAACAGTATAAACAGGCGGTAAATCTAAAGAAAAAATAATACCTTCTTTGCATCTGGCTAATAAAATATCAAATTTATTGTTTCCCTCAATAATAATATGAGGAATTGCCATACCGGGCTGTAAGGCTGTTGTTGATTGTTCCTCTCTTTTAATCAAAAGGTCATATAGCATATCCGCATTAATATTTTGCCTTTTTGATAGATGTTCCGCAATAATCTTAAAGAATTCCTCAGCAGTCATTGACTCCTCTATATCCAATATCTCGCATTTACTAATAAGTTTATCAAACCTATCTTCAACAATATTATCTCGCTCAACTAAAATATCTTTTAACTCTTTTACAAGTGTAGTGGTCTTAATCTTTTTATCAGTAAGTCTCTCAACAATATGGATAAGTGCAGATTTCCTTTTGACTCTAAATCTAACATAAATCAAATACCAAAGAATGGAGAGAACAATAAAACAACCAGTAATAATAAGCGGAATTTTGCCCATCTCAAAGATTAAAAATCCATAAATAATAATTACAGCAATTTGAATCCAGGGATATAGAGGTGAATGAAATGAAGGACGATATGTCTGAATTTTGCTTTCTCGCATCACAATAACCGAAGCATTATCATAAATAAAAAGAATGATATGCATAGTAGATGCGGCTTTTACAAGATTCTCAAGATTAAAAGAGGAAATCATAATAATCATAAAAATTCCAGTAAGAATAATAGATATATAAGGAGTACCGTGTTTTTTACTTATCTTACCAAAGAATTTAGGCAATAAATGGTCTCTACTCATTGCAAGCGGAAATCTTGAGGCAGATAGAATTCCAGCATTTGCAGTAGAGAAGAATGCGAAAAGTGCAGCAATTGCCAAAATTATCATTCCAAAAGAACCCATAAATACTCCTGCTCCATCTGAAATGGGTGTAAGCGAGTTGCTTAATTTGGATGGGTTTAAAACCCCTACTGTTACAAAAATTACAATACTATAAAAAATAAGAACAATAAAGAAAGACAGAAACATTCCGAGCGGTAAATTCCTCTTGGGATTTTTTATCTCTTCAGCAACACTTGCTATTTTGGTAACCCCTGCAAAGGAAATGAAAACCAATCCAACTACCGGGATTATGGAGCTAAATCCTTTTGGTGAAAACGGTATATATTTCTGTAAATCTATATTTTTTATCCCAAAAGCACTGTAAATAAAAAGAATCCCCAACAGTCCTAATACCAGAATAATCTGTAATCTCCCTGTGTGCTTAACACTTTTCAGATTAAGAATTGTAAATATTATACAAAATGCAACCGCAATAATTTTGATTTGTAGTTCTGTAATAGATGGAAAAATCAGAATAGTAAATGCTCCAATTCCAATCAGGGCAAATGCACTTTTCAGCGCCAAACTAAACCATGTAACAAAACCGCCCAATGTTCCTGCTGCTGGTCCCATACTTCTTTCAATGAAAAAATAACTCCCGCCAGCTTTGGGCATTGCAGTGCCAAGTTCTGCCTTTGATAGTAAACTGGGAATGAAAATAATTCCTGCAAAAAGATATGCAATTATTACTGCAGGACCGCATTTTGCAAATGCAATACCGGGCAAAACAAACAGCCCAGAACTTATCATTGCACCAGCTGCAATACAGAAAACATCCAAAAGACCTAACTGCTTTTTTAATCCCATAATAGATATAGTTAAATTGGTTGAATTAGTTGAACTGGTTGAACCTCATTAGATAGTAAACATCTAACGGGGTAAACTGGTTGAACCCCATTAGATAGTAAACATCTAACGGGGTAAACTGGTTGAACTGATTCAACTAATTCAACTAATTTAACCGATTCATTTAAACTGGCAAAAATAATTCACAACCTCTTTATTAAAGTCATACTCACTTATATGAATGTCGTATCCGTCTGGGCGCCTGTCTAGGCTCCCGATACATCGGGAGACTGGCCGAGACCGATTAAAACCCAAGTATATCCTCTACTCCAGCCATTGCCTTAATAGTGTGAGAAATAAAATCCTCAAGTTCCATATCAAACTCAGAACAGGATTTAATCTGCTCACGGTTTGCACCTGCTGCGAATCTCTTGTCTTTAAATCTTCTCATAACAAATTTTGTATCTAAAGCAGAAATTTTCTTTTCTGGATGCATTAAAGCCGAAGCAACAATAAGTCCAGTTAGGGAATCTACTGCATAAAGAACTTTATCTATAAGTGATACTCTATCAATATGCCCCGAATGTGAACAGATAGCATTTAGAACCTCTTCATCAAGATTATACTGTTTCAGCATTTCTACGGATGTGAAACCATGTTTTGAGAAATCATTTTTTGTTTTCTCATAATCTAAATCGTGAAGCAGACCAGCCAACCCCCATTTCTCTTCATCCTGATTAAAGTATAGAGCAAAGTGCTTCATCGTTGCTTCTACAGCAAGACAATGTTTCTGCAGATTTTTATTTTTTACATTTTTTTTAAGTAACTCAAAAGCTTGTGAGCGTTCCATATTTTATCCTCTCTTTTAACAAATCGGTTGTCGCCTATCCCTGTGGACGCGGGGATTGCCCTGCTCGAAATGGTATAAGGATGACGGAAAACGGTTCGTTTGACGGTTGACGATTTACGATTCGAGCCTCGCAACCGCAACCGTATGACGATTTCTACCCTAAAACTAAATTTATCTTTAATATCTTTTTGCCAAAGGTTAGATAAAAACATTTTTCAACATAGTCATACTTAGAGATGAAGTCTATATTCTGTTGAAAATCTTTTTGTGCAATAATTTTACCTTTTTCACCGGATATTATCAACATTCTATTTTTACTAACAGTGACATAATAGTTCTCTTCCAACCTACCATCTCTGATATAATCAATAGGTATTAGTTCTGGAGTTTGCTTTTCTATTTTAGAAATTTGAATTGGAACCTCTCTTTTCCACAACAAGTGACCTTTTGCCTTTTCTATCAAATATTGCATTCCTTGTTCATCTATCAGTAATATTTTCTCTTCTCGTAACAGTTTGATATTTATTATTGCGTTTTGAAATGATTTACTCCATTTAAGTTTATAACTGTTTTTCCGTATACAAATAAAAGTTTTGTTGCTTACTAAATAAATATTATCTGAATCAAAAACTGGGTTTAAGGTGATATTAGCTGGTGTTGTCCACTCCCAATCTTGTTCAAGTTCTGGAACGGGAATTTTTGACAGTAAAGCACTATAGTCAATAATTAATTTTTTCTTCTCTTCCAAAAATTCTTTTCCGCTACTTAAGGTTCCCTGTCCCCATTTTCTTCCAAAGAATACATAGAAACCAGCAATAATGATAACAATTACCAAAGCTATAGCGGATACCTTGGTAGTAATTCTGAATTTTTTCTTATATGGTAACCTGCTAGAACCTTCAGAAATATCAATTTTTAATATAGGTTTCTGTTCACTTTCAATTAGCTGGGAAATTTCCTTCTCAAAATCATCTTTTGTAGAGATATTTGTATTAAACTCGTTAGATAATTTAGCAGGCAAGACAACAATATTTGTATCTTTTATTATTTTTTTAGCATAAGTCTTAATCTGAATTTCAGCCTCTTTAATTCCTAAAATAGGAAGTTCATAATTTTCCTCATAGATTTTATTAATATCAAATCCAATATATTCTAACTTATCAGAATAAGATATAATGACAAGTCTTCCTAATTGAATTGCATAAACAATATCATTTCTAATAATAAGAATTATTGTTGAGATTTCAAATTTATGATTTTCTCTGTTGAAAAATGCAGCAAGTCTCCAATGCATTTCCACGGCAGACTTTCGTAGCCGCTCTTTTATTTCATATCCATCTTGATAGAAGTATTCATTAAAAACTTGAACAAGCAAAGTTATTGCCTTTTCAGCAAGCATACCTTTTTCAGTGGTTTGGAAAACCAATGCCACTTTCTCCGAATTGGTTGGGAAAAAGTCTATATGGATGAAGTTTCCCTCTTCCAAAGAGAAATATCTTTCTATTTTAATGTTTTTCATCTGAAAATAGCTTTCACCACAAAGGCACAAAGAACGCAAAGTAAAAAATAAAAATATAATAAATTCATCAAAACTTACACGCTCATTCCCAAGCCCCAGTTTGGGAATGCTTACAACGCCATTTTCATTCTCCTTTCAGGCTCGGCACCCGTCTGCTAAGCCTCGGCGGGCAGGGATGAATCCCTGACAGCTCATAAAACCAGTGTAATTATCTCCTAAAAAATCCTAACGCTGCTTTTAATGCGATTTTATTACTCATAAGCATATTTGTATAAGAAGCATTTGCTAATGGACAAAAGCATTTTTCAGTTCTGATTCTATTTCTCTCTTCCTTCAATTTTGGGTTCCTAAACCATATCTTTTTGAAATTGTAATTATTATCCTTTATATTACCAATTACTTTTGCCAGAATACAACAGGGCCAAACATCTCCATTTGGAACAATTTGAACAGAAAGAATTCCTGCATAACATTTTATTATCTGTCTCCGTTCTTTTAAAATCTTTTTAACCATCTTATAGTACTCAATTCTAAATGTTTGGGTGATTTTATTCATACCTCTAAATTTTGTATTTTTAATTGTATATAATAAGAAATCAATTGCCGGTGAATACTTCATTAAAGATGGTGCAATGTCAGATTCCATAGTATCTAATTCTACACGGTTTTCTGCAATTTCAGTTATATATGAATCAGGATGAAAATCCATTAATGTGCCAGCTACTCTCTGAAAATCGTCAACATTAAACTTTGATATTACAGAATGAATTCCCACATTTACATTATCTGAATTTAGCTTTTGAAGAGCTTTAACAGTTCTTATTGCATAATCATAAGCATTTTTTACCCCCCTTATTTTATCATCTTTTTCGCCAATCTCATCTATAGAAACATTTATGACTATGTTGCTTTTGGGACAACTTTTTGCAATTCTATTTACAACTTTTGGAATCTCTTGATATAAAAGCCCATTGGTTGGTATGTTTATAATCTTTGGTTTTGAGTATTTATAAATAGCATAAACAATATCAAAGAGGTCCTTTCTTAAGAATGGTTCTCCGCCACTTATTGTTACCCAATATACTGACTTGCCAATTTTTTTGAAAATTCTGGCATACTCTTCAGAAGAAAGTTCTGGAGATTTTATTTTCCAGATATTACAGGTTTTACATCTTGAATTGCATCTATATGTGACGCTGACTGTATAATTAACAGGCAAAAGAAATTTAACAGCCCATTTCTTTGCTATTCTAAGTAAGATTAATTTCCAGAGTAGTATTATGTTTTTCATATAAAAATCCTTTCACCACAAAGACACAAAGACACAAAAAAATTAGAAACATGACAAATTCAATAACTCTAAAGTAATTTTCGAGCTCCTTTGTCCCGACACGTCGGGATGTGTTTCATATTTATTATACTTTCATCAAAAAATTTTAATCAATTTACATTACCTCTGCTGGTTCCCCGATATTCATCGGGGTTATTTGAACCACACAATTAAATGTCTGGTTCAGATAGCATATTTGAACCAGCGAAAGAAACAAATTTAATGATTTTTATAACGACCTCATTATTTTTTTAAAATATTTTTTTAATTTATTCTATTTATTTCACATACTATCAATTAACTTTGTATCCGCAAATTAGAACAATTTTTTCAGTTTTTTTCAGTTTTTTTTCAGTTTTTTTCAATTTTTTTCACACTTTTTTAATAAAATACTTTGTCCCTTTTGTTATTCCTTTTTTGCCAATAATATCTTTTTTACTTAATATTTTTAACTGGGTTCTAATCTTTTGTAAACTGATCTCCTTCCCAATTCTTTCTTGTATTTCGCTAATATTAATGTCCTTATATTTCTTTAAATCTTCTTTTATCAATTCTCTTAATCTATATGGTTCAAGTGATTTTAAGTTAGTTTTCCCTTTAAATCTATGTTTTCGCAAAATTTCAGGATTAACATAATAAATTTTCCCTTTTGTCTTGCCTTTTGATTGAATAAGTTTAAGATTTAATAATCTTCCTAACCAATGCCTTATGCTGTTAGGTTTTTTTAAATCCAGAATTTTACCAAGTTCAATAGCTGATAAAGAGTTATGCTGAGCAATCAATCCCAAACAGATTAATTCTTTTTGTTTTAATTGGTAATATTGGTTCACTTTATCTATCAACTTTATTACTTCAGTATTGATAATTCTTTTTTTAATTGTAACGATTACCCTATCATCACCTTCTTCAACAATTGGAATATGTTTACTATTTTTCAGAAGGACTTCATACATCATATCATACCCACTACCTTCTCGTTCCATTATCTTCAAATCATAAAATATTTTTGATAAATGTTCATTTCTTCTAATAGATTGATGAAGGATATTTTTAGGCGTCACACCAAGCGGTAATAAACCGGGATTATGAATTTCCAATCTATCTACATAAAGGTTAATAAAAATATCCCCTCTAATTGTGTAAGGACGATGAACCAAAGCATTTGCAATTAATTCGCGAATTACAACCTCATTATAGTTTGGAATGTTTTTTCTGAATATACCATCGGAAATTTCAATACTTTCTTTCCAATCAGGAATATCATTTAGAACTGCTTCAATTAATTCAATAGGGTTCTTAGAGAAGTCATCCCAAACTAATTTATTAGTCTTGTGCTCATTTTCATCGTATTTAATAAACTGAATGGATGGCGAATAGAGTAAGGTTGCACGATCTTCCCGTTTACCAATAAATAAAATACCAAGATTAGTGAGATAATTATCTTTAGCAAAGAAATAATATCCTAATATCTCTTCATCAGACTTTTCTTTTACAAATTTGGAAACACGCTCGGATTCCCGAATTCTATCAAGAAAATTTTTAAATTTCGTTTTGTCATAACTATCACGCTTTACTTTTTTTGATATTTGAAACTCCCATACATAAGCATTTTTATCTACCATTAACTGTCCAAGTTCATCGGGTAGTAACGGTCTGCATGCATCAGATACTCTAATAAAGTATTTGCCTGACGATGTACTGGCGATTGCTTGTGGATTTCTAAATACGATTAGTTCAATATACTCACCTCCATTTTTGGCAATTGCCCTTACAGGCGAAATGTTGACATTAAAGGCGATTTGATTTATTCTTCTATTGACTTTTTGGATTAAATTATCAGGGATAGTTTGATCGGATGGTGGAAGATAAGCACCATCTTCAATACCAATTAGAATCTTCCCTCCTTGAGCATTTGCAAAACATATACATTCTTTAGCTAATGCTTTCCAATTTGGACTCTTTGCTGTAATTACTTTCAGCGATTTTTTCTCTATTTCTTGATTTTCTTGCATATTGGTTCTCTATTTATTTAAAATTCTTTATTACCAATCTCCACCAGGTCCACCATAAGCGCCCATATCATTTCTTATGCCGTCTGTGTCGTTATCTATTAATAATGTCTGGGTTTTGTAGCAAAATAAAATTAAATATTTCACCTTAAATTTCCCTGTGAATCTGTCTTGATAAGCCAAACATCATCCCATCCTGTACACTTTCATAAAAAATTTCAATCAATTTACATTACCTCTGCTGGTTCAAGTTTGCATCTTGTGAGCCAGAGGCTCATCAGCCTTTGGCTGAAACCACACAATCAAATGTCTGGTTCAGATAGCATATCTGAACCAGCGAAGAGAAAATAACAGATTTATTATTAGATAAAACTCTTATGTGTGATATAATTTAGTTTATAAAAAAGTTTGGCAAGTAATTT
>CAYNOU010000050.1:0-20325 GCA_964398885.1 uncultured Candidatus Cloacimonadota bacterium
GAAAGAGGATTGGGGAGGCAAATATGTCTGGTAAAAAATAAAAAAATAAGGAGAGAACAATGTTTAAAAAAACCGCAATAACCGCAATCTTGCTTGCATTGTTTTTAGCAGGGAGCTTGATTGCAAATGACCCACCTATTGAGCCTAATCCTCTTATTATTCATGTTGTAGCACAAGAAGAAGTTGACTGGACACTAAAAATATGGGATGGTATACAATCTCCATGGATAATTCACTGGAATGGAACTAAGGATATAAATGCAGTAAATTGTCAAGGTTGCCCTTATGAGATGTGGGCTTTAGACGAAACTATATTTATTGAATCTGGAAATCTTCCTTTTACAGATTGGTTTGAAATAGTTATACCAATAACTGTACCAAGTCATAAAGATCCCCAACAATGATAATAAAAACCGAGTGGGTGGAGGGGATACTCTCCACCCACAATAGAATATAAAGGATACTAAAATGAAGAATAAAATATTATTAATTATTATTTCCACACTATTATTTAAAATTTGTTTTGCACAGGATGTAACACTTGATAAGCTGGTTGAATATCCCACAAGCGGAGTATATTTGGAAAAGGATAATCTCTGCGTAAAGGAACAATATCTATTTGCTGCTTCGAGCTATGGACTCGAGATATATGAGGTTGAACCAGACACACCTGCGCAGTTAATAAGCAGGTTGCCCTTGAGAGATGATGCACGAGTTGTTAAAGTAAAAGACAATTATGCCTATGTTCAAGCAGTATCGTATTATGAAAATCATACAACTTTATATAAAATTGATATAACTTATATCACAAATCCATACGTCGTAGATAGTGTTTTTACAGACAATGAAGATGGTTTTGGACAGGGAGATATATATAATGATTTTATTATTTTTAGAAATTGGGATGAAGGATACAACTTCTATTACAGTATTTACAGAATACCGGAATTTGAATTTATTCAAAATTACTATTGTAGTAATTATTTCAGGAAATTAACTGATTCTTTATCTCTTAAGCGATACAGTGGAAACATATTCACTCTCTATAACTTCAGCGATCTTGAAAATATTACAGAGATTGGACAAGTAAACTTTAATGATAGTGGAATTTATATAGGAAATATACAATCTGTAAATGATTCAATACTTGCTTGTATGGGAGAAGAAGGAATTGCATTCTGGAACTATTCGGACAAAAGGAACTGGCAATATCTTTCTACGATTTATTCTCCCTCAGATGAAAATTGGTCAGCTAAGCTGTATGCTGTTGATGATTTGATTTTTGTAACCTATTCATCATACACCCCAGGAATGACATCTATTAATATTTCAGATATATACTCACCATATATTGTGGATTCCATGCCATTAACCCAATATTGGCTCTTTATAACATCATATGCTATTGATGGAGTTTTAAATTCAGTATTTATTGGAACTTTTCAAAAAATACATCAATATGTTTTTGATAACGGTTATTTTGAAGAACAATTTGATATCTATGAGAATTTTCTACAATACGGCGGCAAAATATATAACAATTACTTGTATGTTTCATTTGCATGCGGATTAAAGATATATGACATATCATCATTACCAGATGTTGTTCACATAAATACAATTTACGAAGACCACCGAATTTCTGAATTACAAATTTTTGGAAACCTCTTATTTTTTATAGATTACACTGACTATGCAATTATCGTACTTGAACTTTCAAATCCCACTGCTCCGGTTGTCAGGAATGAAATTTATATACCGGTTTTAAGTGGTAATATTTTACTAACAAACACTGCGGATTGTTTATTCTACAAAGAAGATTATCCTGAAAATGTATTGTATAAATATAGTATACCTGAACCGAATAATTTCACTCTAAATTTTCAATACGATCTAAATTGTGATGGGAATGGTTTCATTTATAATGAACATTTCTATTATCTTGCGAGTGGGAATCCGAATGGACCCGACCTGCAAATTATTGGCGGACTTGAAAATAATGCTCCCGAGCTCGTTATGACAATTGAGGATTTTGCATCTGGTTACCCTGAATATCCTCGTACTTTTATAAAAAATTGTGATAATTATTTATATTTAACATCCTATGGTGATCCAAGTGGTGAGCCATTTGATTCTACTAGATTTTTCGAAATCGAAGGTCCTACCCAAATTAGTTACAAATTTACTGCAAATCATAGTGGACTGTTTAGTATTAAAGATGATTATTTATATGCAACAGGAAGATTTTCGCATATATACATTTATGATTTAGTTACTGCTTCAGGGATAATCGACCCGATTGCACATTATCAAGACTATGGTGCTTCAATCTCTTGTATAGTAAATGAATACAATGGTTTGAAGTATTTATACCATTTCCAAATGACAGCGTTCTCTATTTATGCAATAAATGATTTTGGTGTACCAGACGAATATCATTCATTTAATCCTTATTTTAACAACTATCCCAATCCATTCAGCACTTCCACAACAATATCTTTTAATATTCACCGCAGAGACGCAAAGAACGCCCTATTAAATATTAAAGATTTAACAGGGCAGGCAGAGATAAAAATTTATAATGTAAAAGGACAGCTTATAAAGCAATTAAAAATTAAAAATTTAAAATTTAACATTAACGAAGTAGTATGGGATGGGAAAGATGAGAAAAGGAACCAAGTTCCTAATGGAATATATTTTTACCAACTTAAACTCAATAATGAGATTATCAAAATAAAGAAAATGGTGCTCATGCGATAGACTAAGTTAAATTTGAAATTTTAAATAGTAAATAGAAAATTAAAAATCTAATCTAGATTCTATTTAACTTCTTAAGATGTTCTCTATAGGTTGTTGAAAAGATATGCCTTGAGTTTTTGCCAGCGAAAAAGAAAAAGTAATCGGTTTTTGCTGGGTTTAGTGCAGCATAAATTGATTTAATACCAGGATTGCAAATAGGGGTTGGTGGCAAGCCTATGTGTTTGTATGTATTATAAACAGAATTAATCTTTAAATCTTCATAATAAATTTTCTTTCGCGACTTTCCAGATAATTCTAATGCATAAGCAACTGTTGGGTCTGCTTGTAGAAGCATTCTATTTGCAAGTCTATTTTCATATACACCTGCAATTATAGCTCTTTCATCATCACAAATTGCTTCTTTCTCAATAATTGAAGCTAATATCAAAGTGGAATATAAAGAATCAAATGAAATCTTTTCTGATTGAACGGTTTCCAGTTGTAGAAAAAAATTATCAACCATTATTTTTATGATGTATTTTTCATCTGCAAAATAAGGTATATAATAGGTATCTGGAAAGAGAAATCCCTCAAGACTTTCTACTTTGATATTCAAAGAAGAGATAAAGGTTGTATCCGTGGTTAATTTAACAAATTTTGAATAATCTGCTAAGTTGTCTTGAGCGAGTAGATACGCAATTTTACGAACTGTAAATCCCTCTGGAATCGTAATCTGATTTTTAACTATTTCAGCATTAGAAAGAACTCTTATAACACCAATCAAAGAATATTTTCCGGAAAAATTAAACTTTCCATAATGTAATTTTTGCTCTCGGTTTAATAACTTCACAAGAGCAACAAACATTGAAGCAGAATGAATTATTCCTTCTTCTTCTAAGAGAGAACCTATCTTAACAATTGGGACGCCCTTTTTTATATTAACTGTTTTATTTAGAATTATTTGAGACTTAAATACACCAATAAAAAAAGAAACCGAAAAACCAATTAGTATTAGAATAAGAATAAAAAACAAGAACTTTCTCATATTATTTTCTATTCGCTAAATAATCTTTTAATATTAAAGAAGCTGCAATCATATCCAGCCTGTATTTATTCTTTTTCAAAGATTTTTTCTTAAGATGTAGAATCTTGGTCGCTTCTTGTGTAGTGTAAGACTCGTCCCAAAATATAATTGGTAAATCAATATATTGTTTTAATTCTTTTGCAAAATTTCTAATCTGTATTGATTTTTCTGTTTCTTTACCATTAATGTCTAAAGGAATTCCTATAATAACTTTCTCTATATCCTGTTCATTTACAATTTCAGCAATTTTTGAAAAAAATAAAGGAGTCTTTTTTGTATCAATTATTATGTATGGAAATGCAATAATCTGAACTGGGTCAGACAGAGCTATGCCTATACGGCGCTCCCCATAATCAATTGCTAATAACCTTTTCAAAATAAATTATTCAAGTTTCGCAGTTTTTTAAAATATTCTTTCGTGTATAAATAACCAAAAGCCTTGGGCTAAATTCGAAATCTTCACCCTGTGGAATAAAATCAAAGATTTTAATGCGAAGCATTATTCCACAGGGTGAATATCGACCTGCCCGCCGCACAACTATGGCAGGCGGGAATCAGAAATAAATCCGAAGTTCGAATTTTAAAAACTTTATTCAACTTTGCGAATGATTGATCCAAAAATATTCATCAATTCCGTGGACTCTTTTACTAAATTTTGTCGTACTTTTTCTAACTTCGAATCGTTATTAATATCTACTAATCTTAGCCAATACCTACTCTCTTTTGCTTCTTTTCTACAAATTTTTATCCTAAAGACAAAATCTTTCTTACTTAAAGATTCGTTGGCTTCTCACCCCGTTAGATAATTTCTAATAAGTATATAAAACATACATAATAACTATTTTTTTATGAATTTTGGAATCCATAAATAATGCATTTATCTAACGGGGCAAGTATAATTCGCACCAACTGATCCAGAAGATTTTACAACTTGTTTGCTATCTTCAATATTTTCAATTGTCTTTCGTAGCTTCTTAACAAATGCTCTCACCTCTCTTGCAAACTTAAGCGTACGGTCTTCTAAGTCGTATTGTTTTGAATTTTGAATTTTTGTCATTTGTATTCGTTTCGAATTTCGAATTTCGGATTTAAATCAAGTTTCGCAGTTCGTAATACGAAGTAAGATAAACATAAAAATGCACAACTTGAGTAAATTATTTACTGTTTGGATTCCTCTTTCTTTTTTTTAGCTGCTTCTTTTGCAGATAATTTAAGTTCTTCTATGCTCTTTTTAGCCATTTCATTCTTTTTATTAATATTCTCTATCTCTTTAAAAATATCTGCAAGGAAGGAATCTTTTAAGAATTCACTTTTCTTGCTAAAGATGTATCCTCCGATTTCCTGATAGCAAGAATTAATTGCTGATTTTCTAGTTGCTATTTCAAATTTCAATTTTGAAATTTTTGCAACATGCTCAGCTTTCCCAGCCACTTTAGAAAGGACACTACTAACTTCACCTTTCACCTTATCAAACATTTGCTTTGTTTCCATTATTACCTCCAACCAAAAAATAAATAACAATCCTGATATGTCAATTAATTTAATACATTTTACCTCAAAAAAAGTTTTCAAAAATATTTCTCTTGACAACCAAATATTTAAATAAATTTTTTAATCAAATTATTTTGAATAAAAATTAAACGGAGGAAAAAATGCGAAAACGAAGTGTAAGTCCCAATTTATCGGTGAAAAAACGAAGTGTGAATACCGATTGCCACTATCTCCCGACTTCATCGGGATTCAGCAGACAGGCATCGGGAGAGAAAAAACTAATAAGTAAATGCTCTATTGTGATGTTACTGACTTTCTTTCTATTTATCACATCCGCACTTGCTACAGAATCAAACATTAACCTTGTTAATGATGAAGATAGAATCGCTATAACTGAAAATAATTATGAAAAAATAAGCATGTCATATTCTTTCTCACAAATCAAAAGCTTTGAAGCCCAAACTAAAAAAGGTGTGTTTAATGAAATTATTATTCCCAATACCTATTATATTGGTGAAATTGGCACACCAAAACTTCCTGCTTCAAAAAAACTTATTGAAATACCTTTTAGTGCAGAGGTATCTGTAAATGTAAAAAGTTATACAATAACTGAATACAAGCTAAGTGATTACGGCATTACAAATCCAATAATACCTGTTCAACCCTCTTTGCCCAAAAATATTGACCCAACCACTGTTGAATTTGAATACAACGAAGGTTCATATAGTCAAGATGCTTTTACTGAGCATGAATTAGCAACTGTTGAAATTTTGGGTGTGCTTCGTGGCGTTCGTCTCGCTCGTATTGATGTCTGCCCTGTTCGTTACAATCCAGTTAATGGAGTAATTCAGGTTTACAACAATATTGAAGTTGATGTAAATCTTACAAATAGTGATAGAGAGTTAACTGAATATATCAAAGCATTTACCTACTCCCCATATTTTGAATCAGTTTACGAAAGAATAATTAATTATAGACAGCATGGCTATCCTGCTCACCCTGATTTAACAACATATCCTGTAAAATATTTAATTGTATCTGCCAGAATGTTTGAAACACAATTACAACCCTTTATTGAATGGAAAACACAAAAAGGATTTACTGTAATTGTGGCTTATACGGATACTCTCGGGTCTTCAGTTAATAGTATTCAAACCTGGATTCATTCGCAGTATAATGCAGGAACTCCTTCTGACCCAGCGCCAAGTTTCGTTCTACTTGTAGGAGATACAGGTCAAATTCCAGCTTCAGCAACAGGCTCTGCAACCTATAAAGTAACTGATTTATACTACTGTAGTGTTGATGGAGATTATTTCCCGGAAATGTATTATGGAAGGTTTTCTGCTATAAATACCACACAAGCACAGACTCAGGTAAACAGAACACTTTATTACGAGAAATATGAATTCGCTGACCCATCATATTTAGATGATGTAACATTAATTGCAGGGGCAGATGGAACATGGAATCCTTCTGTTGGACAGCCAACTGTACTTTATGGAACTAACAATTATTTCAATGCGGCGCATGGGTTTGATGAGGTGCATGCGTATCTTACAACATATACTGGATGTTATGCCACAATTGATGATGGAATTTGTATGATAAATTATACAGCACACGGTAGTCAAACATCCTGGGGTAATCCCTCTATGACTCAGTCTATGGTTAATGCTTTAACAAATGTTGGTAAGTATACACTTGCTATTGGAAATTGTTGTCTTGCATGTGATTTTGGCTATCCTGAATGTTTTGGTGAAACCTGGGCAAGAGCAACTCACAATACAACTGGTGAACCTACTGGTTCAATTGGTTATATTGGTTCTGCTCCTTCTTCTTACTGGTATGAAGATTTTTATTGGGCAGTTGGTGCATTTCCTACTCCTGGCGGGGGGTATGTTCCTACTTACAATGAGTCTTCCTGGGGAGCATACGATGGACCTTTTGTAAGCGATTATGTTACCCAAGATGCTTTAATCTTTGTTGGTAACCTTGCTGTTACAGAAGCTCATACTCAAGGGTATCCCACTCATGTCACCGCTGGTCCAATCTACTACTGGCAAGCATATAATTTGCTTGGTGACCCATCTGTTGTAGCGTATATGACTCAAGGTGAAATTAATGATGTTAGTTTCGCTGGTCTATTGCCAATTGGTTCAACAAGCTTTACTGTTGAGGCAGAACCTGGTTCTTATGTTGGAATTTCAATGAATGGAGTTTTACATGGTGCTGCTTTAGTTGATGAGTCAGGTAGTGTAAATGTTCCAATTATACCATTTACTACAGCAGGCACAGCAGATATTGTAGTAACAAAACCTCAATATCAACCAGTTATGGAAACCGTTGTAGTTGCAACCCCAGCAGTGGTTATAATAGACCCAATCGCTATTCCAATAAACACCCTTACAGATGTAACAATTTCTGTATATGAAGAAGATGGCACTACACCTATTCCAGATGTAAATATAGAAGTTTCAGGATTAGGAGCATTTGGCACCTTACAAGGCATTACAGATACAAGTGGCACTTGCGTTCTCAATTTTGGTGGCAATTATGGTGGAACACAAGTACTCAATTTAAGAGGATGGCGAGAAGGTGATGGGTACAACCTATTTGAAGAATCTATGGAAGTAACAGGAGGTTTAGACCTCACTAATCCAGATATCTGGATTACAACAACATTCGGATTATCTGATACCTTTGGATTAAATATGCCAGGAACAGCTCATTTCACACAAGATGAAACTGATTGCGATCATGCTATCTATGTCTTTGATGCAGATACTTTAATTGTCACATCTGAAGATTCTATTGTCTATACACCAACTACTTTGACCAACATCTATGCAATGATTTTGAAAACTGGATATAATATCTATGATGAACTCTTTATAACCATAGAAGTTTATGGCACAGTCTCAGGTATCGTAACAAACAGTGAGACTGGCAATCCTGTTTCTGATATTGAAGTTAAATTTTATGAACAGGGTGCTAATCCAACAACTGATGACCCATTATTCACTGATATAACTAATGCTAATGGATTATACGAAATTACCGATGAACAACCTGTTGATTATTATGATATCCATATTAATGAATGGGGCTTTAATCCTTATGAAGAGTTGAACTACTTCCTTGGTTATGGCACTAATTCTCATGATATTATTATTGACTCTGTTGAAACTGCTGTAGTTCATGGAAGGGTTTATGATGAAGATGGAGCTGTTAGTAATACTACTATAACCTATTACCGCTCTGATAATGGAGAACCATATGATACTGTATATGTATCAATATCTGGAAGATACAGCGTTACTCTTCCTTATTTCACTTATGATGTTTATGTAAGTGCTCCCGAACATGTGCCTTTTAGAGGCTCTATTACTATTGATTATAATGCTACTGTTGATTATAGTTTAGGTTTAGCAGCTTTATTCTGCAACTTTGAAGATAATGATGGAGACTTTTCTCCAACTCCTCCAACTAATGCATGGGAATGGGGTGAACCTACTGCCGGTGGTATCAATGCTTATTCTGGTTTAAATGTTTGGGCTACTAATCTTGATGGGTATTATAGCAATTCTGCAAACTGGTATCTTAACTCTCCTGAATTTACTGTTCCAGATAGTGGTATATTAAATTTCTATCATTATCATAACTTTGAAGGTAGTAAAGGTGAAAAGACTCTCTGGGACGGTGGAAATGTAAAAATCTCAACTAATGGCGGAACCTCATTTAATCTTATTACCCCTGTAGGTGGTTATGATGGAACTATATCTGGTTTTAATCCAGACGAGCCAGGTTTTGGCGGCACGATTGATGAGTGGGAGTTAGTTGAGTTCGACCTTGGCAACTATGAAGGTCAAGATGTAATCTTAAGATGGCATTTTGCCTCTGATTATTCTCAGTGCGACTATTATGGCTGGTATATTGATGATGTGCTTGTTGGTGACCCTAATAGTAGTGAGCAAATAATAAATCATGTTTCTGTTAATAATTCTCAAATAACATCCAATCTTGAATTATACCAAAACTATCCCAATCCTGTTAATCCTGATATAATCGGGACTAATATCTCTTTTTCATTGCCGAAAAACACAAATAATGTTGAACTTAAAATATACAATATCAAAGGACAGCTTGTAAAGAAATGCGAAGTGCAGAATGCGAAGTGCGGAATGAATAGTATGGTATGGAATGGAAGGGATAACTCTGGAAAACCTGTTGCAAACGGTATCTACTTCTATAAACTTTCAACTGATGAAAAAGAAATTATCAAAAAAATGATTATATTAAGATAAACAAAAAAATATGGAGGATTAATATGAAAAAATATCTATTTCTATTAAGTGTATTATTCTTCATTTGCAGCGGTCTTTTTGCGGCTCAAGAAGAATGGATTACATTATCTAATTCTAATAGTTATGCGGTAGGTGTTAATGTAATTAGTTCAAACGAAAATCTAATTGAAATAGAATATCAATTAAATGGATTCTACAAAAAGCCTGTTGAGATTAACGGAGAAAAATATTCAAAAATTATTCTACCCGATGAAAGTATCTTTTTAGAGAAAGGATTTCCAGAACTCCCAAGAATAAACCGAAGTGTCATAATACCTGCTAAAGCAAAGATGATTGCAAGGGTGGTCGATTATGAAATTGAAGAATTCAGAAATATCAAGATTATTCCATCTAAAGGAAATCTACTGCGTAGTGTAAATCCAGAGGATGTTCCATACACTTTTAGTGATTTTTATGCCACAGATAGCTGGTTTCCACAGGAGATTGTAACAACTTATGACCCTTATATCCTGCGAGATGCACGAGGAATGGTTGTTGAAGTTCATCCATTTCAATATAATCCTGCACAAAAAATTCTGAGAGTTTATAAAAATGTAAGAATTAAAGTTGAAAATGTTGGTCTGGATAATATCAACACTCTGGATGTTGATTTAGCTGATAAGAGAAAAGTAGTTAGGGATTTCCTGACTATATATGAGCGCAGATTCATCAATTTCAAAAATAATAGATACGACCTGGTTCCTGAAATCGGCAGTATGCTTATTATCTCCGCAGATGAATACTATGATGCAGTTCTCCCTCTTGTTGAATGGAAAAATCAAAAAGGTATACTAACTACATTGAAGAGTATCACTGAAATTGGTGGGAATACGCAATCAAATATAATGGCTGAAATCCAAAACGCATATAGTAATAATGATTTGGCTTTTGTGCTATTAGTAGGCGATGCTGACGATGTAGTTCCACATTCAATTAAGAAGGATCCTTTATATGTTTTGCTCGCTGGTTATGACCATTATCCAGACGCATTTATCTCACGATTCTGTGCAACTTATGTTTCAGATGTTGAAAACCAGGTCAACCGTTCAATTAGATATGAAAGAGATGTGGAACAACTTGGTGGTGATTGGTATCATAAAGGAACTGGTGTTGCATCTAATCTAGGCACTGGAGATGACGGTGAGTATGATTGGGAACACTTAAGAAATATTCGTGCTCAACTTTTAGCTTATAACTACACTCATGTGGATGAATTGTATGATGGCACACACGGTGGCGGAGATGCACCTGGTAATCCAACTCCTGGTATGGTAGCAACAGCCATAAATGATGGAAGGAGCTTAGTAAATTATACCGGTCATGGGGGACAAACTTCATGGACGACATCTGGCTTCTCAAACACTCATATTGATGGGCTTTCAAATGGATTCAAAATGCCATTAGTATTCTGTGTTGCTTGCTATAATGGGCAATTCTATAATGGAGAATGTTTTGGTGAACATTGGTTAAAAGCTGGAACAACTGATAGTCCAAATGGTGCTATTGCCTGCTATGCTTCTTCACATAGTCAATCATGGAGTCCTCCAATGGAAGCTCAAGATGAATGCGATTCATTGCTTATTTACGAAGAATCGCTTACTATTGGCGGATTATGCTTCAACGGCTCTTGCTCAATGATGGATCAATATGGATATAATGGGCAAGATGAATACGACCACTGGATCTTATTCGGTGATGGCTCCATTCAAATCAAGACTGATAATGCAGAAATGATGACAGTTGTGCATAGTTCAGTTATCCCACTTGGCTCAACTACTTATGATGTAGAAGTTGTTGGTATTGAAGGTGCTTTAATTGGTCTTTATATGGATAACATTCTTTATGGTTATGGCTATACTGATGAAACTGGAAATGCAACTATTCAACTAATTGAAGATTTAGTAACACCCGGAGAAATGACATTAACTGTTACTGCATATAACAAGCTTCCATATATTACAACAATTGATGCAATTGTTCCTGTTCAGGTTACTATTTCCCCAGATACAATAAATGTAAACGAAGAAACAGATGTTACTGTTACAGTTTTAGATAGTGATGGAATTGAACCAGAGGTTGGAGTTAATGTTTGGGTTGTGGGGCTGGGTTATGAAATTGACTCTGTTGCTACCGATACAAGCGGGGTAGCATCTCTAACCATTAACTATCAATTTGGTCCAACTTTAAGTATACTCGGGCAGAGACCTGAGGACGATTATATACTATTTGATGAAACCATTCATGTTACTGCCCAAGATCTTACAAACCAGGATTTAGAAGTAACAACTGACTTCGGACTTACAGATGGATTCGCTATGAATCTTCTCGGAACGATTCATGCGTATTGTGATGAGGATACCACAACTCTTTGGGCAAAATTAAATGATAATGAGTATATTTCTACACCCGAGGACACACTTGAATTTATTCCTGATGAATTGGGAACTGTTTATTCCATAATTTCTAAATCTGGTTATAATCTGTATCAAGAAGAGTTTCCTGTAATAATTGCTTATGGCACTATTTCAGGCATAGTAACAGAAAGTGAGAATGGAGACCTTGTTTCTGATATTGAGGTTAAATTTTATGAACAAGGTGCTAACCCAACAACTGATGACCCATTATTCACTGATATAACTGATGCTTATGGATTATACGAAATTACCGAGGACCAACCTGTTGATTATTATGATATCTATATTGATGAATGGGGCTATAATTCGTATGAAGAACCGGACTACTTCCTTGGTTACGGTTCCAACTCTCATGATATTGTTATTGAGCCTGTTGAAAGTGCTGCAGTTCACGGAAGAATTTATGACGAAAACGGAGCTGTGGGCAATACTACTATAACCTATTACCGCTCTGATAATGGCGAGCAATATACTGAGGTAAATGTTGGAATATCTGGAAGATATAGCGTTACTCTCCCTTATTTCACTTATGATGTTTATGTAAGTGCTCCCGAACATGTGCCTTTTAGAGGCTCTATTACTATTGATTATAATGCTACTGTTGATTATAGTTTAGGTTTAGCAGCTTTATTCTGCAACTTTGAAGATAATGATGGAGACTTTTCTCCAACTCCTCCAACTAATGCATGGGAATGGGGTGAACCTACTGCCGGTGGTATCAATGCTTATTCTGGTTTAAATGTTTGGGCTACTAATCTTGATGGGTATTATAGCAATTCTGTAAACTGGTATCTTAACTCTCCTGAATTCACTGTGCCTGATAGTGGTATATTATATTTCTATCATTATTATAATTTTGAAGGCAGTAAAGATGAAAAGACACTATATGATGGAGGAAATGTAAAAATCTCAACTAATGGTGGAACCTCATTTAATCTTATTACTCCTGTAGGTGGTTATGATGGAACTATATCTGGTTTTAATCCAGACGAGCCGGGTTTTGGCGGCACGATTGATGAGTGGGAATTAGTAGAGTTTGACCTTAGTAGTTATGAAAATGATGATGTAATCTTAAGATGGCACTTTGCCTCTGATTATTCTCAGTGCGACTATTACGGCTGGTATATTGATGATTTCCTTGTAGGTGACCCGAATAGCAGCACTCAAATACCCTATCCGCCTCCTTCAGTTAACAGTACTCAAATACCATACAAACTTGAACTATACCAAAACTATCCCAATCCTGTGAAAAGCAACACTAATATTTCTTTTTCATTGCCGAAAAACACGAAGGAAGCAGAAATAAGAATCTATAATATCAAAGGACAGCTGATAAAGAAGTTCAAAATGCAAAATGCGAAGTGCGGAATGAATAGTATGGTATGGAATGGAACTGATAAGAATGGTAAGAAAGTTGTATCAGGATTGTATTTCTATAAATTGACCACAGGCAAAGAAACTGCAGTTAAGAAGATGCTGCTGCTAAATTAACCTCGCGAATGGTTTTAGGACTTCTTGCTTTTCTTGACATTTGCAATTGTAAAAAACTTAATCCGGATCGGTTTAGCCATTGTTTAACCAACTCGGGTTAAAATGTAGTAACTATGAAAAAAAGATCTATTGTTTTATTCTCCGTTCTCCTTTTCTCCTTTTCTCCTTTCCTCCTTTCTATTGAAGTAGGTGGACACCTTACAGAAGACACTACCTGGTCACCGGAAAACAATCCCTATATTGTTGTAGATAATATCTTTATTGATGAAAATGTAACCCTTACGATTGAGCCAGGCACCATTGTTAAATTCAACACTGCTAATATGGTTAATGGAGATTTTTATTATGATGATGGATATACAGAAGCAAAATTTATGCTCGTAAGAGGAAAATTGGCAGCAGTTGGTACAAAGCAGGACAGTATCATATTTACTCGCAACAGTGAAGAAGATGACCAGCGTTGGGGTATAATCATCTTTATGCCAGAAAGCGATTCAACATCTATCTTCAAGCATTGTAAATTTGAATACAGCCATTTTATAAGGCTTGTTTTAGGAGGAGCATATTATGCTGGAGCAGTCTCTTTTAGCAATGCAAAAGCGACTATTGCTAAATGTTTATTCAAGAATTTTGACAACTTTTATCAAGCTCCATATTGCAACGCTATATATTGTATATCACAGAGCTCCCCAATAATTTACAAAAATATTTTTACTAGGGATGATAATATAGAGTATCCAGGTGTAGCTGTATACATTGTATGGCAGAATAATTCACAACCTCAAATTTTTTATAATACTTTTATTAATGTTCCCGGTATTTATATAGCTGTTTTGAATCCCAATCAACCCCAGATTACAGTTGCCTATAATACATTTATAAATAGTTCTTATGGTATAATTTCGGATGAAAGCAATTTATATATATATAAGAACAATTTCTATAATTGCAATCTATCAATAGATACATATAATGATACAGCAATAATAAAGCAGAATATAATTGAAGGGGGTGGTGGAATAGAAGCAGATGGAACAATCACTATTACAGAAAATACAATAACAAATGTTGGAGGAGCTATTCTTACCTGGGATGGGAGTCATTGCATTATTAGTAATAATGTTATTGCTAATAATGGAGCAGGGATATATAATTCAGAAAGTAATAATTATGTATATAATAATTTAATAATATATAATGAAGGAATGGGAATTGTTGATCATGCTTTTAATACTTTTTTTGCTAATAATGTTATTGCATATAATGGAGAACATGGATTTCTCAATTCAGGATCTACACAACTATTAAATAACATTTTATGGTATAATTATGAAGGAGATTTTTCTTCAGATTATACAGGAAATATTTCTATAGGTTATTGCTGTATAGAAGATGGCGTGCCTGAATGGGCAACAGATTTAGGCGGTAACATAACAGAAAACCCTCAGTTTGTAGATCCGGAGAATGGTGATTTTCATTTACTTCCTATAAGTCCCTGCATAGACACAGGCACACCGGATACAACTGGATATTTCATCCCACCCTTTGATCTGGATTATGCATTTCGTATCTGGGACGGAGATAATAATGGAGATGCTATCATTGATATGGGATGTTATGAGTTTGGTGCTATGTATATCGGTGGTATTGCCGGACAGGTAACCTTAAACAACGGAGATGGTTTTGTTCCATTAACACGGATAGAGATAAACGGTAAAATTGCCTACCCGGATACAAATGGATATTATGATGTAAATTTACTTCTTGGAGTTTACGAGCTTACCGCTACTCTGGAAGGATATGATAGTGTAATTATTTCCGATATTGAAATATTAGAGGGTGAAGTTACAATTGTCAATTTTGAGATGAATTCAAATGTTGGTGTTGATGATAATATTGTTAGTGATATGTCAGGGTTTGAATTAACTAACTATCCCAATCCTGTCCAAACTTCTACTACAATATCCTTTTCACTCCGCCAGTTGGCGGATGCAGAAAAAGTGGAACTAAAAATTTATAATATCAAAGGACAACTGGTGAAACAATTCAAAATTCAAAATTATAAATTAAAAATTAATGAAGTTGTCTGGGATGGAAAAGATGAGAATGGCAAACCTGTTGCTAATGGTCTCTACTTCTGCAAACTCTCTGCTGACAGAAAAGAACTAATCAAAAAAATGATTATATTAAGATAAATAAAAAATAGGGTTTATTGCGGGGTTTAATTATAACCCCGTCATTCTGATTAAAAAATAGTATGCAGGATATATTTTACATTTCAACTATTAAGGCAATAAAACCATTATCCTCAGATAGGAGATTGAAAATTCTTCGCTATCTTGTAGATAATGAATATACTGCACAGGATTTAGGAATCATCCTCAAAATCAAACCCAATGTTCTATGGTATGATATGAAGCAGTTAGAAGATGCGAATTTGATTGAGTTGATTCATATTGAGCAAATAAGAGGAACTGTAAAAAAATTCTATCGTGCGGTAGCAAGAAACTTTTTCGTAGATATTTCTCTTGGTGCTGCAAATATTAACAATACGAAAAAAATACAGAATCTCATAAATCAAGAAATTGACGATTGGAACAGAGAAAAAATTATCAAAATCAGTTTCAGCGATGTTGCTAATAAAGTTATAAATAAAAATTTAAATATCAAAGAAAACGAAATTATCGCAATTAGCTATCAGCCGATGCATCAAAAATTAGTTGAAGACCTTGTGGTTGAAATTGCCAGGAAAGGTGCTTATGCTCTCCCAATATTTTTGACTAAAAGAATGGAATATAACTTAATAAAAAATGTTCCATTACGATTTGCCTGTAAAGATGTAATCAGTGACTTTCTATTAGATAAAATTGATGCTCATATTATATTTTCTGGTGAATTTTTAGAAGAAAATAATGAATTCCGCTTTACACAGGATTTAATGGAAAAAAGTAATCAGATTGAAGAATCTAAAAGAGAAAATATTCGTAAAACCTATCAAACAAAGGTTCGCTTCTTGACTATTGATACTTTACAAAACTATCAAATTGCAGAATTAAATCAGGAACTTTGTAAAAAGATGTATTGGAAATCTCTGAATATTGAACCTGATTCTCTTCATAATGAGTGTGAATTTGTGCAACGAAAATTACAATCTGCTCAATCTATAGAAATACAAGATGGAAAAGGAATTGGATTAAAGATTTCTCTACCAAAAGAAAGAACCATAGAGATAAAAGATGGTATTGCAAATTTACAATCAACTGACTCCGAAATGCCAGGAGGAATGGTTGTTGGACTTCTTGAGAATGGAAGTATTGAAGGCGAATTCCATACTGATTTTGCGTATCTGTTTGATAAAAAATTTGAAAATGTTTTTATAAAAATTGAAAAAGGTAAACTAACAAAGATAGTTGCGAAAAAAAACAACCAGGAACTTCAAAAAATGTTTAATAATGCAGATGGTGATAAAGATGTGGTTGGCTCATTCTGTCTCGGGTTGAATCCAGAAATCTATCAAAATATTGGTCATCCGTATATAAACTCAAAAATTTATGGTGCACTCAGTCTTCAAGTCGGGTGGGATGAATTGGAAGCAAGTCAAATAGATTCTAATATGGTTGCACAGTTTTTTATGCTGAATAAAACGATTAAAGTTGATGGTAAAATATTATTTAAAGATGGGAAATTATATAAATAATACGGAATGATATAGCTACCCAAAGGAGGATGCATAGAATGAAAAATTTAAACCGTATTTATATTCTGGCATAATTATAACTTATGTTTAAATCGAAAATTAAAAAATAAAAAACAAAGGAGACTACAATGAAATTACATAAAAATAATATGATAGTAGCAGTAATGCTTGTATTGGCAATTACCTTTCTTATGACGGAAAAAGGGATTGCTAGTTGTGATATGATGGCGATGATTGCGAAAAAAGGCCATTATATCTCTTGGTGCTATACATCTTCAGGTGATTATAATGATCCTTATGATTTCTTTGATTTTATAAGGGAACGCTCAACAAATTCCGGTTGGAAGCCCAATAATGATGGATATGGGTTTATCTATTATCCTGAGGACGGAAGTTTCGACCTGGATAATCAAGCCTGGTATTTAACAGGAGAAGATGATTATTATTATCATCTTGAAGATCCAAATCATCCTAATAATGTACCACTTGATAATGCTGAACAAGTTATAATGGATAATGATACAAAAGCATCGATAGTTTTTGGACATGCTCGTTGTGCTGGTAGTACTTACGTTTATGGTAGTCATCCTTTCAGATTCGAATGGAATGGCCAGACTTATACATTTATGCATAATGGGGAAATGGATTATGATCTACGAAGCAAAGTTGAAGAATATTTAGGGAATTGGTATTTAACTTATTACTCAAATTGGCAACCTTGCTAATACTCCTTATAGTCAATGGATAGACAGTGAAGTCTTATTCCATTATATTATGAAGCATATAGTAGAGGTTGATGGTGATGTATTGGAAGGACTACACAATGCTTTGAACTATTCGGAAGGCCCGTATACTGAAAATGTTTGGTATTTTATCTCAAACCCCGGTAATTATTACAATATAGTTAATTTTGTACTTTCAGATGGAAAATCATTATATCTTTTCCGTAATAGAGATGATAACACACATAGGTTTTCATATAAAAAAGCGACTGATTTTTATGTAATAAAAACTTATGATGATATGGAGAATGTACTTGAAGAAAAGGAACTTGTAATAATCTCTCCTTATGGGGTAT
This sequence comes from uncultured Candidatus Cloacimonadota bacterium, assembly GCA_964398885.1. Lineage (GTDB taxonomy): Bacteria > Cloacimonadota > Cloacimonadia > JGIOTU-2 > JGIOTU-2 > JAGMCF01. Next base: position 18,338 of record CAYNOU010000050.1, read on the forward strand.
CAAGAATACCAAACATTATGAAACCTCAATACATTTATCCGCCAATGCAATTTGTAAAAGGTGAAATATTAGAAGATTTAAATTGCCCAACTGTTTCGATTTATTTACCACGATTATGGTTTACAGGCGATGTAAATATTCCAGAAGGAACTATAATTAATATAACTGGATACAACGCTAGTGTAGGATTTGCAACTAATATAACTTTTAACATTGATGGAACTTTGAACATTAATGAAGGTACAGGATTACACATTAATCATGGCTCAGAAATAATTATTGATGTAACCGATGCCCAACTATTCCTTGATTGGGGCTCTAAAATAACTGGCTCTACACCACTTACATGGGAACAAACCCCGCCGGGACACGAAATCGGTGGTGAACACTCTATCCCCGGCGATAGAATCATAGCAAAGAATGGTGGGATGATTACTACACCTGCTGTGTATGCTCCAGGAGAAGATCCTATAATTATTGAGTCATCTTCGGGTAAAATATGGGATGGTATCATAATTGAAGACCCTGTGAATGGAGAAGATGATGTTTATTGGTTCACAAACTGTGATATATCCGGCATTCGCAAGGTTAGTATGAAAGGAGATGGCAATATTTCATTCTATAAAAGTGACTTATATGATGCTGGTGGTATTATTGTTAGAGACGATGCCACACTTACCATAAGAGGCTGTAACATTGATGGATGGATTAATGCATACAGTTCCCAGTTAATCATGGAGCAAGACCAGGATGATGTAGGTAATGAAGTATATGGTAATACATGGGCAAGTGGTATTTATTTGCGATATACTTCAACCAATCCTTCTCAAATTTATAATACAAATATCCACCATAATTATTATGGTTGTAGTATTAGTGATCATCTTGTAAATTTTGAAGATTGCGAAATTTATGAAAATAGCTGGTTCGGGATTGTTAATGGAAAGCTTCCTATTTCAACCTTTAAGTCTAATCAGATCAGAAACAATGGAGCTGCAGAATTTATAGGGAGTAAAGTTTCTTATAGAGGTATGGAAAATTGTGGTTCAGAGCCTGATACAATTCGGGATGATGTAGATTCAGGCGGATGGGATACATATCTTTTAGTAGCAACAGATTGGCAAGAAGGTGACCCACAAATTGATGTTTCGGATAATACCTTTATTCCTCATGATATTTCCAGGTTTTGCCCTCCTGGAGCTTTTATCATTGATAATGGAATTCCTGAAGAGGAGAGAATTCTTTTGAGCTCAGCTATCGAAGATATGAACAATAAGAATTATGAGGACGCAGAGATTACATTAAAACAGATTATTACAGATTATCCGGAATCTAATGAAGCAGTTGTTGCTGTAAAATGCTTATACTTTATTGAAAACTTTACTGAGATGGACTTTGCAGAATTTCGTGCATATCTTGATGAAATTGAGGCAGAATATGGCACACAGCTCTACAAAATGAAGGAAGATGTAAAGACAAAAACTTATATGGATGAACAGGAATTCATCACTGCAATTGAAAGATTGGAAGAGGTTATCAATAATCCGCCTACACCTGATGATTCTATTTATGCTATGATAGATGAAGGATATTGTTATCTGAAACTGGCAGAAGATAGCACACGAGCTATGCCGATAAGTTGCTCAGTAAGACCTTCAACTTTTGCTGAATACCAGGAAAACGTAAGAGAATTGGAATCAAGACTATCCTTCTTTAATAATATTGATTATGCTCCATATCCTACTGAAGAAGAAATTGCTATTCTAAATAACAATTACCCCAATCCATTCAATTCCAAAACCCGGCTTTCCTTTACTCTTCCTTATACTTCTGATGTAGAGATTTCTATTTACAATATAAAGGGACAGAAGATAAAAACATTAATTAATACTCACCTGGAAAAAGGCAAACACAATGCTTTCTGGAATGGTAAAGACAATTCTGGCAAACAGGTTTCCTCTGGAATCTACTTGTATAAGCTATCCACC
>CAYNOU010000051.1:0-19961 GCA_964398885.1 uncultured Candidatus Cloacimonadota bacterium
GCTTTGTAAAAAATCTAAAAGGATATAAGAAAGGAAAGATTGAGATTGAGATTGAGATTGATGAATAGACACAGAGATACTGTAAAAAACCCGAGTCTAACTATGCAAGCCCGACTCAAGTTTTACTGAAAACCCATTAATAATTTTCTAACATTGCTATCATATGATACTATCTTATAAGAATCATTTTCTTGATTAATGTCTTGTCTTTTGTGGATAATTTGTAGAAATATATTCCTGAACTCATCCCCGATTTATCGAGGACATTCCACTCAACTGAATGGTAACCTGCAGGTTTATTTTCATCAACAAGAGTTTCAACTAATTGACCTTTGATGTTGTAAATTTGGAGTCTTACATTACCTGGATATGGTAATGAATAACTTATATGGGTTACATTATAGAATGGATTAGGATTGTTTTGATACAAAATATATTCAGAAGGAGTTATTGGATTTTCATCAATTGCAATGTTGCCAACCGTAAATGACCAAACTTCAGATGATGTTACCAAGCTATCTGTATCAACCGCATCAATTCTCCAGAAATATCGTGTGCTATCTGTTAATTCATCAAAAATTACGAAAAATGTATCAATTAATCCTTCTGCTAAATAGTCAACTTGGGTAAATGTACTATCCTCTGAAATAAGAAGGTTGTAAACTGCATAATCATTGGGATCATTATCAGTTGCTATATTCCAGACAAATTCTGGAGTTGTGGGCAGTCCTTCTTCACCATCTTCAGGAGAAATAAGATCAAATGGATTAGGTGGTTCTAATTCTGTGTTTGTCCAGAATAACCATGTTTCACTTTCAATAGATGCTCTAAAACCTTCTTCATCAACAGCAATAACTTTCCAGAAATATGTTGAATTGTCATTCAACGGGACAGTTGGGATGTAATGATTACTGTCAGTTTCCACCGGATCGGTTTCAATAAATAATGAGTCCATATCGTAATAAAGGAAATAAGTTAATGTGTCTCCAATATCAGGGTCGCCGGCATTTTCCCAATAAAATATCGGTGTTAAATCGATCTCAACACTGTATTCTGTTGGAGTAATTAAATCAAAACTGTTCGGGTCATTATTTTCTGTATTAACTATAAAAGTATGGAAACCGCCCGTGTTTTCAGTTGATGCACCATATAAATCTGTAGCAATCACTTTCCAATAATAAAGTGTATTATCTTCAAGTGGAGTTGTTAATTGATATACACTTTCATTTCCTGCATCGATTGAAATAAGGTTTGGAATTTCATCTCCGATAAGAATTGTGTAACTTACTTCATCCAATGGGTCCGGGTCAATTGCATCTTCCCAATCTAAAATAGGTGTTAGTGTTGTTACTTCTGTTCCATTTTCAGGAGTTAATAACTCAAATTCTCCAGGTGGTTCGTTTTCTGCATTTAAAATAAAAGATCCCGGATTTGAATAATTGCAAAATTGATAACCATCATTAGTTCTTGCTCTCCACCAATATTGAAAATTATCTATCAATGTAGTTGTTACCTGGCAGGATGTTGAATCAATACCTTCCGGAACACCTGATTGAATAAAGAAAATATTATTAAATGATTCCTCTGTTGCTAATTCAAAATAATAAATTAAAGTATCCAATTCTGCGTCTGTGCTGTTTTCTATCCAGAGATATGGATTTGCAACATTTACAATTTCATCATTTATTGGAGATAAAAGAACAGGAATACTCGGTAATGAATTCATCCTGAATTGTAAGGTAGCCCAATCGCTCCAGAAACTTCCTTGTTCAGTTGCTACTTTTACTCTAAGATAATAGGTTGTACCATCAATAAGGACATTACCATTATATTGAATAACAGTATTAGCACTTGCAACTTCTCCTGTATCCCACATATCAATAACTGAAAAATCCAGATTTGTAGAAACCTGAATATGATAATGAGATTGCGGTTCGCCCATACTATCATAATAATCAAAAGTAATTGCAGGTATGTGTGTTATCAAGTGCTGTAAATCTTCATCTCCACCAATATCTAGGTTTTGAACCTCCAATGCTCTGGTTACAGCAGATACCTCTTTTGAAAACCAACTCTCATTGCCGTCAGTATCATAACAACTAATTGCAATGTAATAAGTATCACCAAATGAAAGACCCGAAAGTGTGTGTGATGTATTTAAACCAACATCTACAGAATTGGCATAATAATATCCGGTAGAATCAGTATCAAAATAGACTTTATATCCAGCTAAATCTCCGATAGGACTTGGAAGCCAACTTAATGAAATGAAATCATTGGCAACATCGGTTATTTCCACACCAAATGGTGGAATTGGAGGGGCTGTTATATCCGCTGCGGTTAAAAATGGAAGCGGGTTTACATAAGCATTTAAACTATCTCCAAGCCCACCCGGATTCCAGGGGTGATAAGGACCTGTTACATTACCCCAATAATTATTACTTGCATCTATCATAATGGAAGAATCGCTATTATAAATTCCATAACCGTTTAGCATAATGTTTGAATAGTGAATAGGAGGATTTGAACCCTCTGTAGTATTAATCCCATCTCCCTCAATTATCGCATTATTCTCTGTAATTGTGCAATGAGTAACAGAAAAATCTGAACCTTGATCACAAAAAATGGCTCCACCTCTCTCTGCCGTATTACGAGTAATTGTAATATTTTCAAACACCATACTTATAACTTCATTAAGAAATATTCCTCCACCATAAACTGCTGAATTATCTGATATTGTAACATTATTTGAAATCAAACCTACATTTTCATTGCCGTAAAGACCGCCACCATTACCATTTTCTGCATATACAGAATTTCCAATGATCTTAACATTCGTCAAACTAAGATCAGAGTTGTAATTACAAAAAATACCACCACCTTCAGCACAGCTATACCCGCCAGGTGCTGAAATATTTGCCGAATTATTGGCAATTATTACATTTAAGAAAGTTGGATTGCAATGTCCTCCCATATAAACACCACCACCTCGACTTTGCATGCCTGGGGGTCTTGTTGCTAAATTATTGTTAATTATAACATTAGTTAGATTCGGACTACAATGCCAACCAATATAAATACCACCTCCTTGACTACTATTCCCATAATATGAAGTTATTATTGAGTTATTATAAATAATTACATTTGATAAACTTGGGTTTGAATACATATTACAATAAACACCACATCCAGAACCACCATAATCCTCATCACCTACAACTGAATTACCGATGATTGAAACATTATCTAAACTTGGGCTTGATTCATTAAAGGAAATACCACCACCACTATAATAAGAAGTATTATCGCAAATATTAACATCTGAAATCGTCAGGTTAGAATTATCTAAACATTTTATTCCACTTCCGCTATTATTGCTAATTTCACTATTTCTAATAACTGCTAATGAATTAGTAAATTGCATACCGCCACCGTCATTATTGGTAATTATACAGTTTTTTATCAGAGGGGAAGCATTATTGCAAGTAATACCACCGCCTGCTTCAGCTGTTCCGTTCTGTATTTTAAAACCGTCAATTACGGTAGTTGTATCAATTCCGGTTGCTCCTAAAATAGTCAGAACCACGGAATTATTACTTCCATCAATAATCGTGTTATCTGCTCCGGTTTGGCTTAAAAGTTTAATCCCGTTGGTAGTGGGCCAGAATATGTTTTCATAATAGGTGCCTGTTGCAACTAACACAATATCAGCAGAATTAGCCGCATTTAATGCAGCTTGGATAGTTGGATAATCTCCCGGCACATTAATCGTAATTGCGAAAGCAGTGTTTGCGATAAATATGCTGAGTAATAAAGCGAATAAAATAATTGTTTTTTTCATTAGTATCCTCCGTTTTTTTTAGATAAATCCTTTCAAATTTGCAAGTGTGTATGCGGCAATTGTAAAACCATCTTTTATACTTCCATTGCAAATCATTCCCTTAATTTGATTAATGTTAAAGAATTTAAACTCTTTTATCATTCCTTTTTCCATATCTCCCATTTTTTGTATACTTTTAACATTAAAAGCTGCAACAATATCAACCTCAGAAGCAAGCAAACCCGAATTAGGGAATGTTGAACCTAATACAATAAACTTTTCAGCTTGCATATTCATTTCTTCTTCAAGCTCCCTTTTTGCATTATCTTCAGCAGTCAAATTGTTTTCCCCAAATCCTCTTGGTAATTCCCATTGCAATAATTCTATCGGATATCTGTAGATCTTCACTAATCCTAATTCTTTTTTATTATTTAATGGAAGAATAACAATTCCTCGGTTTTCATTTCCCTCTACTATCTTATTATAATGTCCTTCTGTCCCATCAGGGAAACGAACACGATCATAATAATGTTTCAACCAGGGGTTTTCATCTACCAAAATTTCTTCTAATTTTCTTACAATATTTTTATTCATCGATTAAGTACTCCCTATGTCTCTATCAGTCTGGTTACCTTGTTTTAACAAGTTATGTAACTGAATTACAAATATAACACCATTTAATATTATTATATAAGGCATAATTTCAGGACTTGCTACAAACAAACCAATAAACAATGGAAGTTTTTCTAAGGTCAGTACGTAAACTTCACTATTTAATTTTTCTGTAGGAAGTTCACTTAAAAGAAATTTATAATACTTCTTAAACATTCTACATCCATCTATTAAATCATCATTATTAAGAAAACCATTTATTAATAGCTCTCTAAATTCAGGTGATGTCCTTATCATTTGTATATGATCATAACTTATTGCTTCTATGTCTATTGTTTTTTTAAAATTAAGTAGATTTGGCCTTCTAAATTTTCTCTTAAATTCTTCTATTTGTTCTCTTTTAGTTCTTTCTAATGATTTACTTCCTATCAATCCTGCCTCATAAAACAATTTTGTAAATTCTCTTGAACGAGGTTCTTGTGTAAGCGCATAATTATGAGATTTCGCAAGATTATAATTGTAGGGAAAATTTATCAATTGTTCGTAAAATTCTTTATCTGGTTTTTTAATCTCTCTTAATTTGAACTGACTTTGTAATTCTTTTATCAACGGTGTTCTATCAGGTTTTTCTTCTAGTTTATCCTTTAACCAAGAATGAAATGCTGATGCTGAAGATGTTCTTAAATCTTTGTAAGATTTTCCAAGTTCTTCTTTTTGCTTAATAACGTTTTTTACTAATTCAGAATAATTTTGGAAACTCCATTCTTTTTTAGAACAATGTTTTTTCTTATTGAATATTCCATTCAACCATTCAATATAGTTTTCAAAAATTCCTGCTTCTGTAGGTTCCGTTTCTTTTAAAATTCTAATAAATTCATCATAAGTAACTTTGCCATGACTTATTCTAATTTGTTCCAATTTTTTATTTGAATTTGGCTTTAATGATGAGAACAGCATTGGTTCTTTTGACTTTTCAATCATATTTTCAATAATTCTTTGGAATTTTATTTCCCCCCCTTTTTCCCCTTGAGGACGGTAACAAACTTCTATTGTTTGTCCAATAGCATCAGATACTGAATCTTCATCAAACATTTTTTTTGTTATTTGCGCAGGTTTTTGAGAATATAAATCGCGAAAACCTTTGTTGTCAATTAACTGGGTGTCAGAAAAGGCAAAAGTTGGACTAAAAAGTGAGTTTAGTTTAATTAACCTATCTATTTGCATTGGTTTTAGTTTTTTTACTGTATCTAATTCTTCAAAGACAGTTTTCTTAACTATCTCTTTGTGCTCAGTTTTTGTATTCATTTTTCTAATCTCCCTTTTTTTGTTTACTAAATGTTTTTTACATAATTCATCTTTTAATCATTTTTCGAATTAACATATTTTTATATATAACTTCTTGGTGTCAATATTTTTTTCTCGCTTAAAATATTATCTTTGCGAATTCCCAATTATCCCCGAGTAAATCGGGGAGAGGATCAAACTTTCGCAAAGTTGCTACAAACAAAAAAGGACGCAACTCTCATTACGCCCTGAACAGAGGTATCGCCAAACACCCAAGTAGAAAGACATAAGAAAGTGCGTCCACAGGTGGACGCATTCTTTCAATCAGTTCTTCTACTTTAAAAAAAATGGCGATTTCCTGCTCAGAACAAACAAAAATTATGCGAAAATTTAAATTCTTTATGTTAGCTAAGTCATTTTTTCATCCTTTGTCATTTTACCCAGTTTTCAATTTTAATATTGGGAATGTGTCTAAAATGCTCTATATTATTTGTAACAATAATCAAATTATAGGCTAGGGCAAAACTGCCTATCAGCAAATCAAAATCACTAATTATTATTCCATCCTTTCTTAAAATCGCTTTATTTTTTGCAAATATAGTTGCTATCTCATTACTGAAGTCATTAAGTACAGTTAATATTGATGCTAACCTTTCAATTCGTCTTAAATTAGATTCAACTTGCGAAGAATTATACGCACCAAATTTTAATTCGGCAATATTTACAATCGTAGTGCATATATCTTTATCTCCAATAGAGCGTAATTTTTCTTCAATAAGGCTATTACCGTTTAGCAAGTATATACAGGTATCTGTATCCCATAAATATTTCATAGCTTAACATTCGCCATATTCACAGTTCGCGCACCATAAATATCTTTTATTATTTCTTCAGAAGTTCTTTCGTCTTCCCATGTTCCACTTAGAGAAAGTAAATCTTTGATTTTATTGGACTTCTTATGAAACTTGTTTTCTAAAAAAGTAATAATAACCTTGGCATTGGGGCGCACATTAATCTTTTCCAATGGTCTAATTTCTTTTCCATTATAAATTCCTCGTATAGAAAGCATTTTAACCTCCATTAATATCCATTATTTTTCTAAAGTTTACTATACTATCAATAAATTTTATATCTTGTCAAGAAATTACCAATAATCCCAGAAAATTCGGTAACCGCATATTTGACAGGTGCTATCACTTATTTTGCTTAGCTTACAAACTTGGTGAATTTCAGGTTAGAACAAGTAAAAATTCTGCGATAAATATTTTACTTTATGTTAGCTAAGTCATATTATATCTTCCTTATTATCCCGATTTACCTCATATCTATGGAGTAAATCGGGACGAATTTTAGAATTAATTCTTTCAAAATCCTTGTTTATTTTTCTATTCATCTCAAAACAAATCTGTCTTTAATTAAAAACTGTGTCAAATTTTTTATCATATTCCTGTCTACTTTTTATAAATATTACCTCTCATTTTACCTTTGATAAAATAAATAAGCAGCTCATTAGCCTCAATTTTATAAATAATTCTGTAAGGACCTACTCTTAATCTCCAATAATCTTTCTTGCCTGTTAATTTTTTAAACATCTTTACTCCCTTTTTAATTGTAATTTTTATATTTATTTAAGTTTAAATAGTTTGTCCTTTGCTCCATAATTCATATTCACTTAAATCCAACTCATCGTTCCAGCTTACTCCATATCCTCCGGGGTCAACTTTTATAGATTTAAAAAAAGCTTTGTTTTTTAAAATATAAAACAGAGGGTTCTTGAACTTATTTTTACAATTGTATTTTTTTGTAATATTATTATCAAAGGTAACAAGTAATAAATAATTATCTAATGCCTTAACTGATTTTATTTTGGGATGCATTATAGTGCCTTTTAATTTAAATCTGGTAATCTCCTAAATTCTTGTTTATCCCATATTTCTAATAGCTCATTTTTATATTTTTCTGCCCATTCTTTTACTAATTTAATGGCCCTGGGAGGTAAATCCCCTTCTATCATCTCAATAGAGTTTATATCAAAAACTCCAATATATTCACCATATGCAGCATGAAAATGTGGAGGGAAATGATTATTAAAATACATCTTAATTATAATTCCATAAAATCTCGCTATAACAGGCATATAAACTTTTCCTTTCTCCAAAACTTATAATTTTATGATAATTTAATTATTTAAAAATTTATGTGTCAATTTTTTTATTTTTTCCGATATACTTTAAAAAATTATCCATTTGATTTTCTATTTTCTTGACAGAGAAAATGTTTAATATTCCTCATCAAGCCAAATGAAAGACATAAAAAAAGTGGATACCATAATTTTTGATATGGATGGCACTTTATTGAAATCCGACACATACTGTGTTCAAGCAATTCAGAAAGCAATTAGAGATGTATATGCAAAGAATAATATAAACTCTAAAATCCCTTCCCCGCAAAAAATAATAAAAGAAGTCGGAAAACCATCCCGTCAATTTTATCGGGATATTCTACCAGCAAAATATAATTATCTTATTGACGAAGTCTTTGCTGGAATACAAAAAAATGAGTCAGAAGCTCTTCGGAATGGCAAAGGCAGACTTTTTAATGGTGTGATTGATATCCTGAGGTATCTTCAAAGAAAAAAATATAATTTAGCATTGGTGAGCAATTGTAGTTCTTTCTATTTTAATACAGTTATTGATGTGTTCCACCTGGACAAATATATGGATAAGACACAATGTATTGGTGATAAAAAAGGATTAACAAAAAGCAAAATTATTGCAAATTTCATTACAGACTTTAATAGTGATTTGGCAGTAGTTGTTGGAGATAGATTCTATGATATTGAAGCGGGAAAAGAAAATGATTGCATTACAATTGGCTGCTTATATGGATATGGAAATAAATCAGAATTGAAGGAAACGGATATTTTAATTGATAATATATTAAGACTAAAAGAAATTTTTTAATTGAAAAAACTTGACTCTATTTTCATGTTAAAAATAAATTACTATCTAATTTAGGAGGTATGGTTGTCAGTAAAAATCAGATTGAGAAGAACAGGTGCAAGGAATCAGCCTTCATATAGAATTATGGTTGTTGATTCCCGAAAAAAAAGAGATGGAAAATTTATTGAACGAATTGGCTTTTATGACCCGAAACCAAAGGAATTCAAATATAAAATTGATGAAGAAAGAGCGATCTACTGGCTTGGTCAAGGTGCAATTCCATCACCTACAGTAAAGTCTCTTTTCAAACGAGCTGGAATTCTAAAAAAAATCCATGAAATAAGGTATACTAAAAAGGTCTCAAATAAGAAATTAGATATAGTTGTAGAAGAAAATATTGAAATTAATGAAAGTGCTGAGAAATCAGTAAATAACATCAATGCAAGAGGTGTAGAATGAAAGAGTTAATCGAAATCATGGCTAAAGCATTAGTTGATAACCCTGATGAAGTCTCTGTTAAAGAGGTAGCTGGAGAAAGAGTTACTCTATATGAATTGAAAGTTGGCGAAGGCGAAGTCGGAAAAGTTATTGGTAAAGGTGGACGAACTGCTAATGCTATGCGAACTATTCTTAATTCAGTAGCAACCAAACATGGTAAAAGAGCTGAATTAGAAATTCTCGAATAATTACAATTATTAATGGAAATTGAAGATTTAATTTCCATTGGTATTATTTAAGAAAGCAATCGGGAATAATTGAAGAAGAAAATATTGAAATTAGTGAAAGTGCTGAGAAATCAGCGAATAACATCAATGCAGGAGGTGCAGAATGAAAGAGTTAGTAGAAATCATGGCTAAAGCATTAGTTGATAACCCTGATGCAGTCTCGGTCAAAGAGGTAGCTGGAGAAAGAGTTACTTTATATGAATTGCGTGTTGGCGAAGGCGAAGTCGGAAAGGTTATTGGTAAAGGTGGACGAACTGCTAATGCTATGCGAACTATTCTTAATTCAGTAGCAACCAAACATGGTAAAAGAGCTGAATTAGAAATCATTGAGTAATAATAATTATGAATGGAAGTTGAAGATCTAATTTCCATTGGTATTATTAAAAAAGCAATCGGGAATAATGGCTCTGTTTCCATTATTCCCGAAACTGATTTTCCAGAACATTTTAAAGAACTATCAGAGATTTTTATTGTATTTCCTGATAATACAGTTTATATAGAATCAATTGAATTATGCAAAATTACTAATAACAATATATCCATTAAATTTAAAAATGTAAATACTAAAACAGAGGCTTTGAGATTAAAAGATTGTAAAATTATGATTCCTGAAAACGAACTTTATCCATTAAAAAAAGATGAGATATATCAATTTCAACTTGATGGATTTAAGGTAGTTTCTAAAGATAACGAAGTAATTGAAAAAATAGACTATGTCTTTTCAACTAATGCACATAATATTTTAGTTGTAAAAGATGGGAAAAAAGAAATTCTCATCCCTTTCTGTGATAAGTTTGTCCAAAAAATTCTAAAGAGGGATAAAAAAATTATAATCAATCCAATCCGTCTAGGCTCGGCCTAGCCGAGACTGATTGAAGGATTACTTGATGCAAATTGATGTTTTAACACTCTTTCCTGAAATGTTTAAAAGTCCGTTGTCCGAAAGCATTGTAAATCGTGCTATTAAGAAAAATATAATCTCTGTTGAACTTATAAATTTTAGAGACTTTTGCCATGACAAAAATAAACAGGTTGATGATTATCCTTATGGCGGAGCACCTGGTATGGTAATAAAACCTGAACCTATCTTTGAAGCAATTGATTTTCTAAAGGATAAAAGAAAAGACTTGATAAAAAGCAAAGAATTTCCCATAATTTATTTAACTCCTCAAGGTGAAAAATATAATCAGAATATTGCAAAGGAGCTTTCAAAGAAAAGTTATATTGTACTTATTTGTGGTCATTATAAAGATATTGATTACAGAGTTCGCGAGCATTTAGTAAATCGTGAGATATCTATTGGAGATTATATCTTATCTGGTGGAGAATTACCAGCAATGATAATTATTGATTCAATTGCACGGTTGCAAAAAGGGGTTCTAACTCATATTGAATCTGCCGAGACTGATTCTTTTCAAGATAAATTATTAGACTGCCCCTATTATACTCGTCCCAGAGAGTATCGGGGATTTAAGGTTCCAGATATTTTACTTTCCGGTAATCATAAAAAGATATTAGAATGGCAAAAAAACAAAAGAGTTGAGATTACAAAACTTAAGGGGGTACAAACTAATGTATGATAATATCTATGTTGGTTTAGTGCATTATCCTGTATATAATAAGAAGCAAGAAACTGTTTGTACATCTATCACAAATTTAGATTTGCACGATATTGCTCGTTCTTGCAAAACTTATGGTATAATGAATTTGTTTATCATTAATCCACAAGAATCCCAAAAGGAAATTTTTAAGCGACTAAAAAAATTTTGGAAATCAGACTTTGCCAAAAAGTACAATATAGACAGATTTGATGCTTTTGATATAATTGAGTTTGTGCCAGATATTTCGTCTGCAAAAGCCTGGATTGAAAAGAAGTTTGATAAAATTCCAATCGTTATCTCAACTGGTGCCAGAAAAGTTGCGGGAAGTCTCAAATACAAAGAAGTGAGAAACATCCTAAGAAGGTCTTTTCCAAAACTGATTCTTTTTGGCACTGGCAATGGACTTACTGATGAAGTTATTAGTATGAGTAATTTCCACCTTCAGAAAATCAAAGGAGTTAAAGATTATAATCATCTTTCAGTGAGAAGTGCGGTTTCGGTAACTCTTGACAGATTAATCGCAGAATATGAATAAAAGCAAAAAATAGAACTAAAACAATGGAGTGTCATCATGGATATATTGGAAAAAATTGGCGAAGAAAGTATTAAGAAAAATGTTCCATCCTTTAAAGCTGGAGATACGGTTAAAGTTCATTTTACAATAGTAGAAGCAGAAAAAAAACGGATCCAAACCTTTCAGGGCATTGTAATCCAAAAACGCGGTTCATTAATTAATAAAACATTTACTGTTAGAAAAATTAGTCATGGGGTTGCTGTTGAAAGAATTTTTCCATTATATTCGCCTCTGATTGAGATGATAGAAATAATTAGACGTGGACATGTAAGACGAGCTAAGCTATTTTATATTAGAAAACTAAAAGGTAAAAGCACGAAAGTCAAGGAGGCTAAACGGCTAAGTGTTAATAGAAAAAATTAGAGGTTTAAACACATTTATTAAGTTAATAAATTTATGTAAGTTTACCTTCACTTAAATACTAATTTTGCTAAATTTAAAATATCATTCTAAAGGAAAATAAAGCGATTGAGTCAAAATATTTTATTATCATACTATCACAAATTAATTATAATATCTTAAATTATTAAAATATATAATGTACGCGGATTATAAGGAAAGCCCGAAATATTGGAAGTTCCTTGAATTTTTGATGTTTCCTGTGGCAATTGCTTTTTTAATTTTCTTATTCTATAAACATTTACTACAAATATCACTCCCAATCTTCAGCCAAATAACTCAAATTTGTTTGTTCTATCTTGCAATTCTTAATATTGTAAAAATTGCGTTTCATAAAGGTAATCTGGATTACATTAAGAAAATTATTGTAGATCTAACTGCAGTTATTGTCTGTTTTTTACTCTCAGAACATCCACTTATCTTTCAATCTTATGTTATTCTTCGCCAGGCTGTAATATTTTCAGACAAACTTGCTACTTCGCAACCAGCTGTAAATATTTTTTCAAGATTTAGAAATCATCCAGCAAAAGTTGTTTTGGTTAGTTTTGCATTCATAATTTTACTTGGTTCAACATTTTTAAGCTTACCAATTGCATCTTCTGATGGTGAAAGTATAGGTCTTATTGATGCCGGGTTCACTGCAACATCTGCAACCTGTGTTACTGGTTTAATAGTATTAAATACCGGGACTGCTTTCTCTTTATTCGGTAAAATAATTATTTTTCTCCTTCTGCAAATCGGTGGATTAGGTATTATGACATTTTCCACTGCTATGATAATGATTTTTGGTAAACAGCTTAGTTTGGGCAGACAATCTTTATTGCAAGGCGTTTTAGGCGAATCAAATCAAGCAAGTATGGTTTACTTGATAAAATCAATACTTTTAACTACTTTTTCATTTGAAATATTGGGAGCAGCATTACTTTTCCTGAAATTTCGAACTATTTTACCAAATATCCAATCTGCAATAGGTTACTCAATATTTCATTCTGTTTCAGCTTTTTGCAATGCAGGATTTTGTTTGTATTCAGATAGTTTTACTCAATTTCAAAACAACTTATTAGTGAATATTGTTATGATTACTCTAATAATTTGTGGTGGTATCGGATTTGGAGTGTTATTAGATATTAAAAATAATATCTTCAAGAGAAAACAGAATAGAGCGTTTTCTTTGCATTCAAAGATTGTAATTAGCTCAACAATTTTCTTGATTATTTCAGGTGCGATACTGATTTTTCTATTTGAATATAAAAATCAATTTCAAAATTTACCTCTGAAAAATGGATTAATGGCCTCTGTATTTCAATCTGTAACTACAAGAACTGCTGGTTTCAATACAATGAATATTGGAAAGATAGGTTATGCAACATCATTACTTATGATAGTGCTAATGTTTATTGGTGCTTCCCCTGGCTCAACAGGAGGTGGAATAAAAACTACCAGTTTTGCGGTTCTAATCCTTTCTGTCTGGTCTATTATTAAAGGTCGTGAAGAAGTGGAAGTTTTTAATCGTACAATTTCGCAAAAAGTTACAAAAAAAGTCATGTCTTTGGTAGCTATCGCTTTGACCATATTAATTGTTCTCATTTTAGTGCTTTGTCTATCCCAAAAATCTCCTTTTGAGAAGATTATCTTTGAAGCCTTTTCAGCTTTTGGAACTGTCGGTCTTTCAATGGGATTAACATCAAACTTGACTGCAATTGGTAAGACTGCAATTATACTTCTTATGTATTTTGGTAGAGTTGGCCCACTTACAATTGCTTTTGCATTAGGTGAAAAGAAGATAAAGACTTACTATCATTATCCAGAAGAGGACATAGCAATTGGATAAGTAAAATAATTTTAATTTACAAAAAATTATTAAATTAGAAAACTTAATTTTATTAAATTTGGAGGTAATATGGCTCAATTTGCTGTAATCGGTTTAGGTAGATTTGGAATAACTGTTGCAGAAACCCTGACGAAAAAAGGAGCTGATGTAATAGCCATTGATAATGATGAAAAAAAAGTAGAGGAAGTTAGAAGTTTTGTTACTAATGCAATCTGTCTGGACTCTACTGATGAACAAGCATTGAAAGCTGCAAATGTAAATAATGTTGATGCTGTAGTTCTTGCAATTGGTGGAAATAAAGAAGTAAGCATTCTCACTGCAGCAATCTTACGAAAAATTGGAGTCGGGAAAATTATCGCTAAAGTTGATAGCGTGCTTCATGCAAGAATTCTAAAAATTATGGGGGTTCAAAGAACAATCTTTCCAGAACAATATGTTGGAAGAGAAATTGCTAATCTGTTGGTATCGCAACATATATTCACTTATATGGAAGTCTCCAAAGACCACAGCTTAGTAGAAATTTCAACACCCCCATTTTTCATCGGTAAATCATTAAAAGAATTAGACATCACAAATAACTATAATGTAAGTATTATTGCTATAAAAAGTTCCAAACCAACAGTTGCTGAAAATGGAGATAATATCGTTAAAGAAGAAACTAATTTTATCCCCTCTGCTGCTGATGTCTTAAATGAACGAGATACTATTTTAGTGATTGGAAAAAAATTAGATATTGATAAATTGATTAAGATGTCTGAAAAACAAATCAAAAAAAAGTAATAATATTAGTGAATGTCTATAATTATATGTAAATTATAATATGAGTTTAAAATAAGGCTCTTCATCGGTCTCGGCGACCAGACGGAAAGGAGTTGGCTATGAAATCTTCTTTTCAAACAAAATTAAGAATAATAGTTCTTCTATTGCTGATTCTTATAATTATTGAATCAGCACTAATCATACAGTATGTTACAAAAATTTCCTATACTGACGAAAGTGACCCTTTTTTCCTGATAAGAGATAGAATGCTCAGTATAGAATACATTTTCCTTTTTGTTGAAATTATTCTTGGAATTATTTTACTCTTCTATATTCCAATTATTCTTAATAAATCTTTCAAACCTATTGAAAATGTATTCAATGAAATAGGGAGAGGAAAACTGGATATTATCATCTCTGAAAAGTATAATAAAGGACCTGTTGCCTTCCTAATTAATTCAACAAATATTATGCTTAAGAATTTAAGAGACTTTGATAAAGCCAAGAAAGATAAAATTATTGAAAATCGCTCTCGCCTTGATTTAATACTTGAAAATATTAACGATGGAGTTATAATAATTAATGATAAATGCGAAATTGTTCTGATTAATAATCATTCACAAAACTTACTTGGAATACCTTCTATTGAAAATAACCCCCCTTTACTTGACCTTCATTTTGAAGGAGAGATATTAAAATATTTTGAAGAAGCTATTGCAAAAAAGATACTGATTCCAGAAAGAAAAATCTACTTCCCAAAAATCAAAAAACATATTACATTCAAAAACGGAATTATTCACGATGAAGAAGGAAGGTTTACTGGAATGGTAATCATCATTACTGATATTGATTTAAAAAGATTATATGATACTAATGTAAATAATGTTAAACCAAAACAAGAACATTAATATACAAAAAGAGATTATCATCACCACGCATTGCAATGAAAAAATCCGAATTGATAAATATTTAACAAGTCTTGGGAGAAAAGACCTTTATTCCCGCAGTTTTATAGACAAATTATTAATAAATAACCTAATTACAATTAATGGCAAGATTGCCAGAAAGAGTGAAATTCTAAACGGCAATGAAGAAATAATAGTTAAGATTCCTCTCACTGAAGAAAAGAATATAGTTCCAGAAGATATTGATTTAGATATCGCTTATGAAGATAATGATATTGCAATCATAAATAAACCTGCTGGAATGGTTGTTCATCCCGCTCCCGGGCATTACAAAGGCACACTTGTCAATGCACTAATCTACCATTTTAAAAAGCTCTCAAATTTAAATACGTCATTCAGACAAGGAATTGTCCACAGGCTTGATAAAGACACTTCGGGTTTAATGATTATTGCCAAAAATGACTATGTTCATTCATTATTAAAAAAGTTGTTTGAAAATCATAAAATTCAAAAAGTATATCTTGCATTAACGATGGGGACTTTATCTGAACAAGAAGGAACAATTAAAACTTTCTATGGACGCAACCCAAAAAATAAACAGAAAATGTCAGTTAGACCTGAAGGTAAAGTAGCCATAACACACTATAAAGTTTTAAAATCTTTTCCAGGTTTTGATTTAACAAAAGTATATTTAGAAACAGGACGAACTCATCAGATACGAGTGCATTTTTCATATATTCACCATCCTATAATGGGTGATAAAATATATTCTTCTAAAAAGCAGATGCTGAATTTAGCACCCTATTCAGTAAAAAATAAGATAAATGAAATTATTACTTCAGTTTTAACACGACAGGCTTTGCATGCATACAAATTAGAATTTATCCATCCCATTACAAAAACGAAAATTTCTGTAAAAAAAGATATGCCTGAGGATATGCAAAAGGTGATAGAAATTTTTAGTTAAAAAAGAAGATAACTTACTCAAGTTTCACTCTTATAAAAAGTGGAACGTACGACATCTATCCTGCACAACCACCTTATCTAACAGATGGTAGCGAGCCACCACCATTTGTTGAACCAAATAGTGAGATTTATGGTTCAAGTAATCCTTACCCAGACAAGTTGGTGGAAGTGATTGCTGATGAATTTACAACTCGTCTGGGCGCCGTAGCCTGATGGGTTATCATATTGTTACACTTCGTTTTTATCCTGTTGAATATGTTCCAGCAGAGCAAAAAATAAATCTCTACACGAATATTGATTTTACAATTGAATATGAGAGTAATCCGCAGCCAATTCAGTTACCATTACGACAGAGTGCAAGGAGACAAAAATTAGTAGAAAGTTTTATTAAAAGCTCAGTAGAAAATTCAGATGATTTTGAAATTGTTACAGGTGGAGACCAGGAAATAATTCCTGAAAAAAACTTGACATAGATATTTCCCAAATGGAAATTAAATAAAAAACAAATAGGGAAAATTATGTTTAAACGAAGTTTTAATCCTGATCTATCGGGAAAAACAAAAGCATCTATTATTTTCATCTTTTTACTATTTTTATCCTCTCTCGCCTTTGCTCTTGATAGTTTAGAAGTAATAATGACATTTGAAATGCCAGATAGTGTTGAATTTCGTGCCTATAACCCAAATAGAACTGGCAGCGATTTAAATAATGACGTTTATGATGATTTTGTTTATATTAACTTATTTGATAATCCAACAGAACATTTGTTCTATTTTGGAAGTCCCATCCCAGATCCAATACCAGACCTTGAATTGATAGGTCCTTCACATAGTGGTTTCCCAAGTTGGGGTGGAGATTTAAATGGAGATGGATATAATGACATAGTTTATGGTGTCCGCTCTGGTATGACTGACCCTGGAAATATCTATATCTGTCTGGGTGGAGACTGCATTGATATTGAACCAGAGCTTATCTTACACGGAGGGAATTATGCTCCTGACCCATATAATTTATGTTTTACGGGAATAAATGGCGGCTATGATTTCAATGGCGATGGCTATGATGATATTTTAGCAGGAGGTAGAGGTCCCTCCTATTTCTGGAATGGACAGGTAGATTTGTTTTTTGGTGGAGAAGAAATAGATACTATCCCAGATTTTCATATTCAGGGTGCAATAGTAGATGGATTTGGAACATATAAGACTGTGGGTGATATAAACGGAGATGGTTATGATGATTTGATTGCAAGTAGATTCATAAACTTTTATGAGCTTATTGTGAAACTTGAAATCTATTTAGGAGGATCAAATATGAATACAGTGATGGATTATGAAATACCTGGGGAATTTTGTAACCCTATTCTCGTGTGTAATGGAGATATAAACAATGATGGCTGTGATGACCTAATTATCGGGGATTATGGTATTTATTTTGGAAACCCGGAAGGTGAACTGAATATAGATATTCCACTATATGGCAGACCATTTTATTGCAACATAAATGGAGATGAATATTCAGACATTGTATCTTGGGTAAATAGTGATAGCGCTGTTTATATTTATTATGGTTCTGATAATTTTAATATAGAACCTGATGTAATATTATCTATAGCTTATTTCCAATTAAATCATTTCAAGAAAGTATGTTGTAATTTAGGTGACTTTAATGGGGATGGCAAGGATGAAATTGTTATCAATAATGGAGAGCCATACAATTCCGCTAATGTATATACTTTATCTGGTGGACAAAGCGTTGAGGAGAATTACAAATTAAGGGTTACGAATTACGAAATAAATGCCTATCCCAATCCTTTTATGCATACTACTCACATTTCTTTTTCTTTAAATAATTCAAATCAGATTCAGTTAGATATCTACAACATTAGAGGACAAAAAGTGAAAAATATTATTAACACAAAAATGAAAGGAGGTTATCATATAACACAATGGGATGGAAGAGATAATTATAATCAAGAAGTTACCAGTGGCGTTTATTTGTATCAATTAACTGCTGGCAATAGAAAAAGTGGCATTAAGAAGATGCTGTTATTAAAGTGATAAAAGATACTTAAGTAAGAAAATAAAAAAGTTGGCAAAATATTCTCATATTTTAATAAAAAGGTAAAAATAGAAGAATGATGTAAGAGTTAAAAATGAAAACAAAATACTTCTTAATTATATTAATACTCATTTTATCCTACTCTTTTTGTTATAGTCAGGATTACTGGGAATCAATTTATAGTTCTGGAGCTAGTATCCATTGTCTCGCTATAAATTCCATTGGATATTTATTTGCCTGTACAAATAATGGGATTTATCGTTCTATTAACAATGGTGCAAATTGGGAGCAAACAAGTTTTGATGAATGTTGTGCTACAATAATATCACATTCTGATACTTTATATGCCGGTAATCATTTAGGTATATTTATATCAATAGATAATGGCGTAAATTGGGAACAAACTAATTATACTTCTAATTCTCATATTATTTCAATTGATTCCAATAATAATCTTTTTGTTGGTTTCTGGGGAGGTATTTATAAATCTAGCGATAATGGAGCAAGTTGGGAATTAGTACTATCTTTATCTGATTGTGAAGTAGTAAACTCTATAGTTGAGAATTCAGAAGGAATATTATTCGCCGGTACTATAAACTTTATTGGTGAAGGCGGAGGTGTTTACCGATCAACAGATCAGGGTGATAACTGGGAACATATTGGATTGGAATATGAATATATTTCATCTTTGGCTATAAATTCAAATGATGAGATATTTGCTGGCAGCCGTGGACAGCATTATGAATATGGCGGTGGTGTTTTCCGTTCTTCCGATAATGGAGAAACCTGGACAGAGTTATGTGATGATGTGTTGGTAACTTCTATTGCTATTAATTCAGAAGAAAAGATTTTTATCGGTTGCTCGGATTTAGATGGATATCCTGGTGCTGTTCATTTTTCTGTGGATAATGGTGAAAGTTGGGATTTAATTGAATCTGAAATAATGCCACCGACTACAGGGATTGAATTTATTACAATTTCTGAAGATGATTATATATACGCAATAAGTTATGAAAGCATAAGTCATATCTTCCGAAGTGTTCAATCATCTGTTGGAATAGACGATTCTTCAATACAAGAAACAAATATTAAATTAAGCAATTATCCAAATCCATTTACTTCATACACAAGAATCTCTTATCAATTATCTCCTACTGTAAAAGAAGGTGTAGTAGAAATTTACAATATTAAAGGGCAGTTGGTAAAAACATTGATTAACAACCAAACACAGAAAGGAGGTTATTATGAAATAATATGGTATGGAAAGGATAACTATCAAAATCAGGTTTCATCAGGTATTTATCTATACAGGATAAAGACCGATGATTTTATAAGTAAAACAAAGAAAATGATTCTATTAAAGTAAACCAATTAAACCGGTTAAATATATGAATTAGTTAACCAATTCAACAAAAAACAAATGGAGGTAATGAGGTGGACCCATTTGTCAAGACAAAAAATTGCATTGTATAAGTTTACTTTTTA
>CAYNOU010000052.1:0-19084 GCA_964398885.1 uncultured Candidatus Cloacimonadota bacterium
ATAATGGATATATGCTTCCGTTTGTTGTTATACCAACATGTGGAACAGGAGATTTTGAAGGAACATATGATTGTGAAAGTGAGTATTTCTTAAAAGCTGGTTCTGTAAGTATACCAAAGGGAGCCATTGGTGCAGTTGGGACAGCAACTATGAGTACTCACACGAGTTTTAATAACTTCATGTCTTCAGGAATATTTTATGGAATCTTTTCTGACAGGATTTTTAATATGGGTGGTGCAGTTGTAAGAGGAAAAGTTAATCTTTATAATTGTTTTCCAAATAACCCAAATAACTGGGTGGACAAATTTTCCTATTGGAATAATCTAATGGGGGACCCGGGAATGGAACTCTGGACAGACATTCCCATGCAAATGAATGTAATCTATGATAACCAGGTGCCAATTGGGAGCAATTATCTTGAGGTTACTGTTAATAGTATATTCGGATTTCCAATGGAGGGAGCATGGGTAACAGCCTTAAAAGGGAATGATGAGATTTTTGCTACTGGATTTACTGATACTGACGGAAAGGTATTTTTGCCAATTGATGCAACAAGTTCCGGTACCGTTAATTTAACTGTTACAAAGCATAATTTTATTCCACATTTAGGAAGTTTTAATATAGCAGAGGAAACCTATTTTGCTAATATCTTAGATTATATTATTGATGATGATAACACCGGGTCATCTTCTGGGAATGGTGATGGTATTATAAATCCCGGTGAACATATTGAATTAAGAGTAAGATTGAAAAATTATGGAACTGTGACCTTAAACTCAGTTTCTGCAACAATTTCAACTAATAGTCCTTTTGTAATAATTACAGATGATAGTGAAGATTATGGTAATATCCCTTCAAACTCTTCTGCATATTCTTCAGATGATTTTGATTTTTCAGTTGAGCCAGCCTGTCTTGGTGGAGTTGAAATTCAATTTGACCTTTTAATAGAAGATGGAAGTGGCCATCAATGGAATGATAAATTGTATTTTATAGTAGAAGGTCCCAGTCTTTATGCTAAAAATTATTCAGTTATTGATGGGAACAATGGAATATTAGACCCTGGCGAGACTGCAGAAATAGTTGTAACTATCAGAAATATTGGTTCGGTTGTAGCAAATGATATTACAGGAATTTTAAAATCTTTAGATACTACTTTGATAATAACAGATAGTGTCGGCTATTTTGGAAATGTTCTACCAGAAGAAGAAGTAAATAATAATAGCAATAGATTTGAGATAACTTCAGATACACAGATTATTCCCGGAACTCAATTTTCACTTGAATTGCATCTAACAAACTCTGATGGATACGATGATAAAGTCACTTTTACTTTTGAGGTTGGAGAGGTTTTTGTAACTGACCCCCTTGGTCCTGATGAATATGGATATTATTGTTATGATAGTGGAGATACAGAATATGATATAGCACCAGTATATTCCTGGATAGAAATTGACCCCAATTATGGAGGCTCAGGAACAGTAATTCCTTTATATGATAATGGAGATACTGGAGACATTGAGACGATATCCTTACCTTTTGAGTTCCCCTTTTATGGAAATAGGTATTCTACAATAACAGTATGTTCAAATGGCTGGATTGCTCCTGGTGTAACTGAACAGTATGCATTTATGAATTCTCCTCTTCCTGGACCTCAAGGGCCCTCTCCAATGATAGCTGCATTCTGGGATGACTTGAGAACAGGCGGGGGGCATGTGTGTTATTATTACAATTCCTCCTCCCATTACTTTATCATAGAATGGTCTCATCTTCAAAATGATTATGGTAGTTCTGAAGAAACTTTTCAAGTAATTTTATATGACCCAGCATATTTTCAAACGCCTACTGGAGATAGCGATATATTAATGCAATATAAAGTAGTTAACAATGTTAATCAAGGTAATTACAGCGATTATCTTCAACATGGTGAATATTCAACGGTTGGTTTAGAGAATAGTTATGGAACAATCGGATTAGAATATACATTTTGTAATCAATATCCTACTGCGGCAAAGCCGTTAGAAAACAATTTAGCTCTTCTTTTTACTACACAAGGTTCAGGTGTATTGGACCCACCTGAAGCGAATTTTACACCTGAAGAATTTAACTTTATCTTGGAACCGGGGGAAAGTATCATTGATACTTTATCAATTAGTAATACTGGACCTTCAAATTTGATGTTTTCAATCGCAAAAGATTATCACCTATTCAAGGACAGTGGAGGTCCAGATTCTTTTGGTTATATATGGAAAGATTCTGATGAAACTAACGGACCAGAATATAATTGGGTTAATATTTCTGAAATTGGAACCCAATTATCCTTCACTCATAATGACTATGCAGTAGGTCCATTTGATATAGGTTTTGATTTTAATTT
Source organism: uncultured Candidatus Cloacimonadota bacterium (assembly GCA_964398885.1). Lineage (GTDB taxonomy): Bacteria > Cloacimonadota > Cloacimonadia > JGIOTU-2 > JGIOTU-2 > JAGMCF01. The sequence continues at coordinate 2,375 of CAYNOU010000052.1, forward strand.
CTATGGTGAAACATACAATGAATTTATTATTAATCCTAATGGTTGGATAGGATTTGGAGATGACTGGACGGATTATCACAATTATAGTATTCCAAGAGTAGATGCTCCAAGACCTGCTATCTTTGGTTTCTGGGATGACTTAAATCCAGTTAATTCTGGGAATACAAACGGTTCTGGGTATGTATATTATTATTCTAATGGAATTGATAGCTTAATTGTATCATATATTGATGTTATACATTATCCAGGAACGAATAATGGCACTTATAATTTTCAAATAATTATTACAAACAATGATAGAATTAAATTTCAATATCGCTCAGTTTCTGGAGATATTAACTCTTCCACAATCGGTATTCAAAATGCAGATGGAACCATTGGTTTAGAAGTTGCTTATAATCAAAATTATGTGCATGATAGTCTGGCTGTTGAATTTGTAAAATCAATTGATTGGCTTACTTTAAGTACTAATAATGGAATTGTATTTCCAAATAACACTCAGGATATTTATTTAAATGTTAACACGGATGAATTAGATAATGGAATATACCTCTGTGATTTGTTCATAACAACAAATGACCCAAATCATAGTGTGGAAACTATCCCTGTGAATCTAACAATTACAACTGGTGGTTTAGGTTATGTTCAAGGTAATGTTACACTTATCGGAGGTTCTGGAAGTGTAGATTCTGTAGAAATTGATATTGGCAGTATAGTGGTGCATCCAGATGAAAGTGGTTTCTTTGAAGCTTCTATTCTACCTGGTACTTATATTCTTACTGCTACTTTAAAAGGATATGATACTTTTACTACTGAGATTGAAATTGTGGCAGATGAAACTACAATAGTAAATATTATCCTTCAATATATTGAAGCACCAGAAAATATATGGGTAGATGTAAGTGAAGATTATACAGCAAATGTCTTTTGGAATAGCATACCTTCAGCTACGGGGAAACCTTCTCATGTGTTTCAGTCATATACTTTGCTGAAAAAATATAACGAAGAAGATTGGCAGATTATTGTAGAAGGACTAACCGACACAACCTATTCCGATAGTCTCCTCCTTGAACCTGATGGAGTCTATAGATATGGTGTAAAAGCAATATTTGAAACTGGGCAAAGTGAAATTACTGAATCTGAGCCCTTTAGTTTATTTAGATTCGTTGGTGTTGAATTTAATATTTCTCTTTCAGATGGTGCCACTCCAGTAGGGATTTCTTTGAATATGTCAGGTTTAGATTCAATCTATTCTCAAAATTTTTCTGATACTACAGGTCCCAGCGGAGTATTACATTTTGCAGATGTCTATATGACAGATTATTCATTAATATTTGAAAAAGAAGGATATGTTACCCTTCATGATACAAGCACAATTTCACCAGATAGTACTGAATTCTGGTATGTTTTGCAAAAACAAGTTTCAATTTCTAATAAGCGATTTCCAAATAGTTATGCGATTTCACAAAATTATCCAAACCCATTCTATTTCAGTTCAAATGGAGTTTCTGAAACTAAGATTTGTTACCAACTACCTAAATCCTCAGTCGTCAAGATATATGTTTATAATATAAAAGGAGAGAAAGTGCGAACCTTAGTTAATACAAGAAAGGACCCTGGATATTATGAAATTGGCTGGAACGGGAGGGATGATAACAATAGGATTCTTAGTTCTGGTATTTATTTCTATAAATTACAAGTTGGCAATAAAGTAATTGATACTAAAAAATGCCTAATATTGCGATAGGAGCACATAAATTTAAATAATTCATTATTAATTTTAGGAGAGAAAAATGAAAAGATTTGCGTTAATTATAATTACATTTTTTGTATCTATATCATTATTTGGTCAGATTGAATGGCAAGAGGACGGAATTCCTATTCGTCAGGGAGTGAATATTGAATGGTCAAGAGCAACTGCTTCACTTGAAAATAGCAGTATTGTCTATGTTTGGTCGGATACTCGCAGGGGAGATAGAGATGTGTGGGCACAAAAGGTTGATTTAAATGGTAATCTTTTATGGGGTGATGATGCTATTTTAGTTAATGGCGAGATAAACAGACAAGAAGACCCTGTGGTCATAGATACTGGGGACGGAGGTGTAGTTATTGCCTGGGTAGACTTCCGCAATGAAGATGCAGGTGATATCTATGTACAAAAATTAGATGGCAATGGCAATTTGTTGTGGGATAATGCAGGTGTTCCTCTTTGTTTAGCTGAAGATATTCAGATTTCTCTTAATATTGTGAGTGATGATACAGGAGGTGCTTATGTTATCTGGTTGGATAGCAGGAATCCGGGTGGTGTAGATATTTATGGCACACATATAGAATCTTCTGGAGATATTGTCTCGGGTTGGGATGTAAATGGCAATCCAATTGCTGCAGAGAGTGGAGCACAAGATGGGCATACATTTTGGGCGGATGGTTCAGGTGGAGCTATTCTTGCATGGCATGACACCAGAAGTAGTCCAGATAATGCTGATATTTATGCTCAAAGAATTTCAACCGATGGAACATTACTCTGGGATTCAGGAGGAATGCTTATCTGTGGTGCTTCTTGGGCCCAAGACCAGGTAAAGATGGCTCCTGATAATGCTGGGTTTTTTATATTTGTCTGGCAGGATAAAAGAAATGAAAACGATGGCGATATCTTTGCACAAAGAGTGGATATTGCTGGAAATTTGCAATGGATTAACAACGGCATAGAAATTTATGTGGGCAGTGGTATTCAAAGAAATCCCAGAATTACTGTCTCTTCAGATAGTGGAGCAATTTTTATCTGGGAAGATGGACGAAATAATCCGTGTAAAGTTGATCTCTATGCACAAAAAACAAATCTTTCTGGAGATTTAGTTTGGACAGATTCAGCAATTCCAATCTGCATAGAGCCTGATGACCAATTAGCACCTCGTCTCATTAGTGATAATAATGGTGGATGTTATTTTATTTGGGAAGATGGGAGATTAGCAGGCCATCCCTATGAAGACATTTATATGCAACATGTTGACGCAGATGGAGATATACTATGGGAATCTAATGGAAAAGCAGTTTGTGATGCAGAAAGTGGACAGTTTTCACCTCTGTTAAGAAATGATAATACTGGCAATGCCTATGCTGTATGGGGAGACAAACGAACTGGTTCAATAGGAATCTATACTCAAATTTTAGATAGTGCTGGAAATATCTCTTTAAACGAGAATGGAGAGATTATCTATTATGGATTATGTGGCGATGCTTCAAATTATCAAATTTTAGGTAATGAGGAAAATTCTGTTATTGTTTGGGTTGATACCCGAAATCCCGGTACAGGAAAACAAATTTATATGCAAGTATTAAATGCTGATGGTTCAGTAGGATTATATGAAAATGGACAAGCTATTACTGTTAGTACTGTATCAAATCAAGAGAATCTTGATGCGACTTTATATCCAGGTTCTGATTCTCTGGTAGTTGTTTGGGAAGAAGTTAATGAAGGTTTTAAAAAGGTTCATGCCCAAGCAGTAGATATTAATGGCAATTATCTCTGGTCAGATAATGGTATTACTTTATGCTCAGGCTTTGGAGACCAGGAAGAAGCGAAAGTATCAGTAGAGGTAAATGATAAATCTTGCAATTATTATGCAGGTTGGATGGATTCAAGGGATGTATTTAATCCTAAAATTTGTGGACAAAAGGTATGTAATGGTGAGCTTCAATGGGGGAGTGATGCTATTACCATAGGTGACCCGGAAGGACAAGATAGGATAACAGATTTAGTTGGTCGTTTTTTTATCTGGCAAAATGAGCAATGGCAAGACTATAATATTTATGTTAAACTTGTTAATGATGATGGAACAACAGCAGATGGCTGGCCTGAGAATGGACTTCTTGTTTGTGGTGCACCGGGTAATCAGCAAAATGCAAGAGGTATGATAATTCCTCAAGGTCTTTTGGTTATTTGGGAAGATATGCGTGATAGCTTAACCGTACAAAATATTTATGGTCAGATTGTAACTTATGATGGAGACTTTCTCTGGGAAGAAGATGGAATTCCTTTGGTAAGTGAAGATAATGACCAATCAAAATTTGCGTTTATGTATGAGGGTAATATTTATCTTGCATGGGAGGACTTTCGTAGTGGTGCTTTTTATGATATATATATGCAAAAGTACGATAGTTCTGGCATAGAGTTATGGGCATCAGGTGGCATTCCTATTGCTGACAATCCACAGAATCAGTCATCACCTTCATTAGTGGGTCTTGAAAATAATTATGCTGTTTTCTGGAAAAGTGTCTATGATAGTTTAAATACAGATATTTATGCACAAAAAATTAATGATAATGGTGAGCTTATTTGGGATGAGGATTTATTGGTATGTGGAGCTATTAAGAACCAATCTAATCCAAAGGCAGTGACTGACGAAGTCAATAATGCAATTGTTATTTGGCAGGATACACGATCAAGCGGTAAGCAAGATATTTATAATATCTATGCCCAAAAAATTAAAATAACAGGAGCCGGTGTTGACGATAATCAGGGTTTTGTAGATGGCATCAAATTGTATCAGAATTTTCCAAACCCATTCAATCCCCGATTTAATCGGGGATCAACCACAATTTCTTTTAATTTAGCCACAAAATCACACAAAAAAACGCAAATAAAAATTTATAATGTAAAAGGACAACTTGTCAAACAACTCAAATTGCAAAAGGCAAAAGGCAAAAATATTATTGAATGGGACGGAAGAGATTCTACAGGCAAATCATTATCAAATGGAATATACTTCTACAGGTTAGTAGTGGGTGATTTTGAATCTGAAATAAGAAAGATGGTAATTTTAAGATAGTATTTTATTCCACAATAGAACTTTTGAAAATTTAATCTGCAATCTGAAATTTTTTTAATAATTTACTGGACACAATTGAAAATCCAATAACAGAATAAATTCTAATTTCTAATGTTTTTGGTTCTCTTTCAAAAACTGTGGGTAGTTAACAGAATCTCATATTCCACCACAGTCAGGGAATAATCCCTGACAGCTCCTTTTTACCATCCACTCGTCTGGGCGTAGCCATCCGAAGCACGGCAGAGTTGTCACGGACCATCTTGTCAGGTCGTAGCTTTAGCGAAGACTGATCCGTGACAAAAATCCAATTTTTCAAAGATAAATGGAAACTTATAAGATGAAAGCGATTATTTTTATTTTAGCATTTTTTTTTATTTGTACAACTCTGTTTTCACAAGTATCTTTAGACCCAAGATATCATACTTATGATGAGATTAAAACAGAAATTGACTCTTTACAAATTTTGTATCCCGAATATGTTTTAGTAGATTCAATTGGTGTGACATTAGGTGCATCATATCAAGAGCCTATTCCAATTTGGGCAGTTAAGCTCTCGGATAATCCAGAAGTAGATGAGGACGAACCAGCTGTTCTTTATGTAGGGCAATGTCATGCAGAAGAGGTTTTAGGAGTTGAAATTACAATGCATATGATTAATGAAATACTGGAGCACCGCTATATGCAACCATATTGTATCTGGCTTTCTGAGATGGAAATATGGTTTATCCCAACGATTAACCCAGAAGGGCTCCAGGTTGTAATGGACGGATTAGATATTGCATACAGAAAAAATAAGAGGGATAATAATCTAAATGATATTTTTGATTATGTGCCGGGTCCAGGTAATGACATTGATGGAGTTGACCCGAATAGAAATTATTCTTTTAACTGGATACACGGAGATACTCTTTATACGCCTGGTGGAGTTGAAGAATACGATTATTACAGAGGTCCAGCACCTTTTTCCGAAGGCGGGACTCAAGCAGTTAGAGATTTAGCAGAGGCACAACATTTTATATTTTCAATAAATTGGCATTCTTCCAGAAGTGGACTTTCCTCTGAAAAAATATATTATTCTTTTGAATGGACAGGAGTAAAGCGTCCACCTGATTTTGCAGTAAATCAAATGATTGGAGAAACCGTGGCAGGTTTAATTGAAACTGAAGATGGAACCGGTTGTTATGAACCATCACCATCTCGTGGAAGAAAAGGAAATGCACAGGATTGGTTTTATCAGCGTCATGGCACAACGCAACTTTTGATAGAATGCGGAACTTCTAATATACAGCCTGATTCTGCTTTAATTGAAGATACATGCGAACGCTGTAGCGTTGGTGCATATTGGCTTCTAAATCGTGTACTTGGCTACCAAACCGATGCAGCAATGCTAACAGGACATGTGTCTGATTCTATTTCAGGAGAACCTTTAAAAGCTGAAGTTATTGTTGAGAATTATGACGCATCTTACTTTGTTCCAAGATGTTCAGACGAACTTTATGGCCGCTTCTGGAGAGTTCTATTACCTGGAACTTATAATTTGAGAATTAGAAAAAAAGGATATGAAGAAAAGTTGATAAATGGTGTGACAATAAATAATTCTTGCTGGACAAATTTGAATATTGAATTAGTTCCTTTAGGTGAAGTTTTAGTTAATGGAAGTGTTACTTGCAATGGAAGCCCTGTGCCTGCTCAAATCATTGTTTATGATATAGAGAATGATACTATTTATACAGAAAATGGGGGATTTGCTTTTATTACTTATGAAGGGGAACACAAAATTCAGGTAACTTCTGAGGGATGTGTTCCTTATGTTGGTACAATGGAATGTATTCCAGGAATCTTTGAAATGATTGTTTTACTTTGCCCTGAAGTTGTTATTTTTAGTGAGAATTGGGAAGATGGATTATCTAATTGGAATATAACAGGAGATTGGGCTCTTTGTGAAGAGGCTTATGAAGGGAATTATTCTATAACAGATAGTCCTGATGGCTTTTACAACTCTAACTCTACTGTTATCATTACTACAATAAATCCCATTAATCTAAATGGTGTTGCAGATGATGTTATGCTATCTTTCTGGCGTAAATATTATACAGAATGGGATAATGATATCTGCTCTGTTGAAATTTCTTGTGACGGAACGGATTGGGAAGAAATTGCAAGTTTCTCAGGAATACAACAAACCTGGCAACGAATCTTACTCTCTCTAACCGAATGGACTAATAGCAGCATCTATTTACGATTCAAACTCACAACAGATGAAACACTTGTTGACCCTGGCTGGATAATTGATGATATTAAAATTATTTCATCTCAGGGGAATGGAATTGATGAGAATCAAAATTCCTCAAATGTGTTTAAATTATTTCAAAATTATCCTAATCCATTCAGCACTTCAACCACGATTTCTTTTAATTTAGCCACCAGGCTTCGCTCCGCTTCGCCCGGGCAGGCAAAAATAGAAATCCATAATATCAAAGGGCAGTTAGTAAAGAATTTCGAACTCCGAATTCCGAATTCCGAATTTCCAAAAGTTGTTTGGGATGGAAAAGATGAAAATGGCAATCAATTAAGTTCAGGTATTTATTTCTATAGTCTAAAAATTAGGAATAAAGTTATTGAAACAAAGAAGTGTTTGCTTATTAAATAAGTAAACAGACTAACTGACTGGCTTCTGCCAGTTAAGATAAATGAGGGGGCTTACGATGAAAACAAAAATAATCCTGATAGGATGTTTATTCATTCTTATTGTAGGTGTAGCAAATGCTACAATAATCCATGTTCCTGCTGACCAGCCAACAATTCAAGCAGGGATAAATTTTGCAAATGATGCTGATACTGTATTGGTTCAACCTGGCACCTATATAGAAAACATTAACTTTAATGGTAAAAACATTGTCGTTTCTTCATTATTCCTAACTACCCAGGATACTTCTTACATATCCCAAACAGTGATTGATGGAAACCAAAACGGTAGTGTTGTAACATTTGAAAATGGTGAAGATTCTACTGCTGTATTAAGTGGATTCACGCTAAAAAATGGAAGCGGAACTTATGCAGATCCTTCTGCAAGTGGTTATGATCACTATCTTGGTGGTGGTGTTTTTTGTGTTAACTCCAGTCCAAATTTAAAGAATTTGAAAATTATGGAAAATACAATAGAACAAGGAAATGGAGCAGGAATTTATTGTTATAATTCGTGTCCAAATTTAGAAAATGTGACTATTTCAAACAATTCAGCGGAATGGTCTGGTGGAGGACTTTTTTGCAGAGAGAATTCCAATATCAGTTTGATAAATGTTGCAATTATTAATAACTCAGCAGGTTCGTCTGGAGGTGGTATTTATTTACATTCCCATTCTAATGCTTTACTGGAGAATGTAATCATTTCAGGCAATATAGCAACTGGTTCAGGTGGAGGAATTCAAAGTTATAGTTCTGATCCAAGTATGGAGAATGTTATCATTTCTAATAATTCAGGAGGTTGGGGTGGTGGTGGAATTTATTGGTATAATTCTTATGCTGAACTTGCAAATGTAACGATTTCAGAAAATTCAGCCGAAGATTATGGTGGTGGAATTTACTTCGCTAGTTCCATACCAATATTTGACAGCGATAATCGGTGTAACATCTATTTGAACAGTGCAAATTTGGGTAATGATTTATATAATTTAACTCAGAATGCAGTTGTTGATATAATTGTAGATACATTTACTGTGATGAATCCAACTAGTTTTCACGCATTCCCAATAAATCATTTTACATTTGACATATTACACGGAATCCATACACAAGTAAATTACGATTTATATGTATCACCTGATGGAGATAATTCAAATAGTGGATTATCTTGGAATGACCCATTAAAGACAATTACTTATGCTTTATCAATAATTCAAGCTGGCAGTCTTAATCCTCTAACAATTCATTTTGATTTTGGCATATTTAGTTCAGGAACAAATGGCGAGAGTTTTCCTCTAATATGCAATAATTATGTCTCTTTATTAGGAATAGAAGAAGCTGAAACCATATTGGATGGAGGTGGAGAGAGTAATCTCATTATTTGTTCTGGTGTGCAGGGTATAACAATTGAACATCTTACAATCACAAATGGTTCGTGGTATGGTTCAGTATTTTATCAAGGTGGAGGCATCTATTGCGATAATTCAAACATAAATCTTGTGGATTTGACAATTTCAAACAATCAGATAGGTTATGGCGGCGGAATCTATTACTCTAATTCTAATTCAATTTTGATAAATGTAACAGTTACAGATAATAGTGCAAAACATGTAGGAGGGATTTCATGTAGTAGTTCCTCTCTGATTTTGATGAATACAATAGTTTCAAACAATTTTGCTGGTGAAGAAGCAGGTGGAATTTATTGTTATGATTCCAATGTAAGTTTGGATAGTGTGCTAATTTCGGATAATCATGCTGGTGATGGAGGTGGAGGAGGAGTCCTCTATCATCAAAGTAACCTTAATCTTGTAAATGTGTTAATCTCTGGAAATTCTGCTTCATCTGGAGGTGGTATCTATTGTTCTAACTCCAACTCAAGTTTAGAAAATGTAACCTTCTCAAATAACTCAGCTGAATATTATAATGGAGGTGGAATTTATTATCACGATGGCAGTATGAATTTAGTAAACTGTATCCTCTGGAATGATAGTCCGGAAGAAATCTATATTTATTCTAGTTTTGTTACAGCAACTTATTCAGACATTCAAGGTGGTTGGACTGGTATAGGCAATATAGACGCAGACCCATTGTTTGCAGATCCAGTAAACGGTGATTTTCATTTAACATGGGCTAATTTTCCTATACCAGATTCAACAAAATCTCCCTGTATCGATACAGGCGACCCAAATTCACCTCTTGACCCTGATAGCACAAGAGCTGACATGGGAGCATTTTATTTTGACCAGAATCAACAGGGAGTAGAAGACAAATCTATTCTTTCAACAAAATACTTACTCTACCAGAATTATCCTAATCCATTCAGCACTTCAACCACGATTTCTTTTAATTTAGCCACAAAATTACACGAAAATTCACGAATAAAGATTTATAATATTAAAGGTCAGTTGGTGAAAGTTCTGGAGTGTGGAGAGTCTCTCTCCACAAAAGCCGACGAAGTCTACTACTCTATATTATGGGATAGTAAGGATGAAAATGGAAATCAGTTATCAAATGGAATTTATCTATACTGTTTAGAAATAAATGGAAGATTAATAGGGAGATTGAAAAAAGCGATAATTTTAAAATAAATCATTTAAGGAATATTGTGAAATATCTACTGATAGTTATTGGACTAATTATTTTTTCATCATTATTTGCTAATGAGGAATTTCAGTTTCAGACAATTAATGATAAAGTTATAATCAATTTTGAAAATGAAAATCCAGGGATAAATCAACAGAAAATTGAGATTGATAAAGTAATTGCAGTTCCATCTGATAATGTTGAAATTGTTATTAACAATTGTGAAGTATCACTTTATTCAAAAGATGGAAAATTCATCAAAGATGAGTTTGTTACAGGTAGTAATAGAGTTCAACTTGTAAAGAATTTTGTAATGCGTGAACTAAATGCTCATCAAATCAAAATAAAATTATTAGATGAAGAGTTTACCCCGTGTAATAGCAAAGATTTTAATATTACACGGGGTAAAAAAAATATCTCAGTATTGAAAAATTTGGATATAGAAATTATCCCAAAAGATGCTATTAAAAAGCCAGATAGTATTTCACAGACTTTTTTACCAATCTATCAGTCTTTAGTTGACAATTTTGACTCTTCATATCTTACCAATTTAGAAATTACTCCGTCTAAGATGCTGCTCATTTGCAACCCAACAATTGTGGATTTCTTAGATAATTTTATTGATTGGAAAAAAGCAAAAGGAATTTCATGCACAGTTGCTACTCTTGATGAAACAGGAAATACAAGTTCTGAGATAAAAAATTATATTCAGAATGCTTATGAAACTTGGGCACCTGATTATCTTCTTTTAATTGGTGATGTGAATGACTGGTATGCTGTGCCATCATTCTACTTTGGTTCAGAATACAATGTCTCTGACCATCCATACACGCTTTTAGAAGGGAATGACTATTTCCCTGAAATGATAGTCGGGCGAATTTCAATAGATTCAATAATGGAATTAATTACAATAATTAGCAAAATATTAGCTTATGAAAAGAATCCGTATATTGCAGAACCCGATTGGCTTACCCGGGCTCTTTTAGTTGCAGGCAATTATAGTAGCTCACCACCAATTCCCTCAACACCGATAAAGGTCTCCCGCTGGCTTAGAGAAAAAATGTTTGATTATGGTTATACGCAGGTAGATACAGTATTTTTTCCACCAACATATCCAGGAACTTCTGAAATAATAAATGCTATAAATAATGGGGTTGGTTTTGTTAACTACAGAGGATGGGGTGATGCAAATGGCTGGCATTATCCAGAATTCCATGTAAGTGATATGGCAGATATTAGTAACGGTTATTATATTCCGATTATGACTTCGTTTGTCTGTAATACTGGTGATTTTGCAAATGCTGTTGACCCTTGCTTTGGCGAAGCATGGCTACGACTTGGAACGCCGAGTGTCCCACAAGGAGGCGCTATTTTCATTGGTCCTTCAGATTTATATACCAGTACAAAGTATAATAACTCAATTTTTTCAGGATTTTATTGCGGCGTTTTAGATGAAGGGATATTTTCCTTCGGTTCTGCTGTCTTAAGAGGAAAGATTGAATTATATAATAATTTTCCCCTTAATCAAAGTCCAGGTGATAATGTGGAATTTTATTTTCATGTCTATAATATCTTGGGAGACCCATCTCTTTCAATGTGGACAAAGGTTCCTGAAGAAATAGACTGCACACTGCCTGATGAGATTAGTTTAGGCACAAACTATCTTGAAATAAACTTTCTAAATTTGGATAAAGGAATTGTAACTGCGATAAAAGACAGCGAGTTTTATGAATTAGAATTAATTGAAGATGGATATTCCTTGCTTTATTTAGACCCAGAAACAGAAGGAGAAATTGAAATAACAGTAACCGCACCTAATTATATTCCTTATATTGATACAATCAATGTAATTTCAGAAGCAATTGATGTTGGGCTTTATGAGTATGAAATTGATGGAGAGATTAACCCAGGAGAGATTATTAATGTTTCAATTGCTTTGAAAAATTATGGTTCTCAAACTGCAAATTCAGTTTCTGCAGATTTAGATACAGATAATCAATTTGTTAATATTATTTCAGGAACAGCGAATTATGGAGATATGAATCCCGGAGATATAGTTACTCAAAATTACCAATTTGAGGTGCTATCTAATTGCCCTGATAATGAAGTCCTAGAATTTTCACTTTCAATATCTGATGGTCATACAGCTAAATTTGAAGTTTTTGTTAATGCCTTACAATTTGAAATCCTTGATATTATTGTAAATGATGAAAATGGTATTTTGGAACAGGGTGAGGAAAGAGAGATTACGGTTTCAATTGAGAATATCGGCTCGGTTGCTGCAATAAACCTTGTGGGAACTCTTCATGCCTTAAGTGATGCAGTTATAGTAACTGATTCAACAGATAATTTTGGAAGTATTTTAGTTAATGAATCAGGTGATGCAAACTTTGTAGTTCATGCTCAATCTGATTGTTACATTGGTAGAAATGTTCCTTTCAATATTTCATTAATTGATGAAAATGGATTAGTTGCGTCTGTCCAATTTTCCCTTGAAATCGGATTGGTTGATAGCACCGCTCCAACCGGTCCAGACAACTTCGGATACTTTGCTTATGATAATAATGATACTGATTATAGTGAATGCCCGACTTACAACTGGTATGAAATTGACCCAAATGAAGGTGGTAATGGAGAGGTTTTATTATTTGGTGATGACCGTTCTAAAACAAAAGAATTGCCATTTAGCTTTACATATTATAACCAGATCTTTGATAGCTTAACAATCTGTTCAAATGGATGGATATCTCTTAAAACAACATGGATGACAAATTTCCGCAACTGGAATATTCCATCTGCATTGGGTCCTTATGCGATGATTGCGCCATATTGGGATGATTTGATTGGAGAGCGATATACTATTGGTGATACTATACATCATAAAAATATGAGAATATGTTATTATTATAATCAAAGTGAAAATATTTTCATCATAGAATGGAATGGATGTTATAACCGATATGATGATGTTTCCCTTGAAAAATTCGAGATAATTCTATACGATCCATCAATTTATGTGACAGATGATGGCAATGGCGAGATTCAGTTCAATTATCATACTGTAAATAATCCTGATGCCAATAACAACTATGCAACTGTGGGGATTGAGGATTTATACCAATCTGATGGTTTGCTTTATACTTATGCTAATATCTATCCACCAAGTGCTACACCTCTGCAAAATAATCTTGCAATAAAATTTACTACAGACCCTCCTGAGGTAATTTATCCATTTACAGCAAATTTTTCAGCAGATACAACTTCTGGATATGCTCCATTAACTGTAAACTTTTCAGATCGATCTAATCCAGGGACTGGGGCAATCGTGAGTTGGAGTTGGGACTTTGGAGATAATAATACTTCAGAAGAACAAAATCCAACACATATATATGAGAACCCAGGGAATTATACAGTATCATTAACTGTTATTGATGAAAATGATTCTACTAATATAGAGACAAAGATAGATTATATCATAGTTTATGAAGCTGTAATAGCAGATTTTGTTGGAAGTCCCACTGTTGGCATATCTCCCCTAACGGTCACTTTCATTGATTCATCAAAAGGTGAAATAGATAATTGGTTGTGGAATTTTGGAGATGATTCAACAAGCACTTCTCAAAATCCAATCCATACTTATTCTAATGTAGGGGTTTATTCCGTTAGTCTGAGTGTTTTTGGGCCAATGGAATCATCAGATACTTTGATATGCGAAGATTATATTGTCGTTTATCCTAATACAGGTTTAATCTGGCCAGGAGATACTGATTATAGTGGTGAAGTTAATGAAGAAGATGTTGATCTTATCGCTGTTAATTGGAAGAAGACAGGAACGCCAAGAAGTTCAATTTCATTTGAATGGATTGGAAATGACTATCCAGGAAATTGGGACGAACCCCTTGCTTCTTTAGCAGATTGTAATGGAGATGGACTAGTTGATATTACTGATGTGTTGGCAATTTGTCTTAATTGGGATAGAACTCATTCAGTAGCATTTGAAACCCCTTTTATTCCAACCAATTTGGAACAATATAGAGATAATTTTGTTGAGATTTATAACTCTCTGAGGTATAGCGAAATTGAAATTAGGATAAGGAATCACATTGCTAAAGAACTTGGTTTACCAATAATTGAGATTATAAAAGAAAACTATTTAGAACAAAATTTTCCCAATCCGTTTTGCAAGACGACAGAAATAATCTTTGGATTAAAGGAAGGTATTACCTCCGGAGGAATTAAAATATACAATCTAAAAGGACAATTGGTTAAGAAATTCAGAATTCGAAATGCAAAATATGGATTGAATAAAGTGGTTTGGGGTGGAAAAGATGAAAATAATAGATCAGTTAGCAATGGAATTTATCTTTATAAGTTAGAAATCAATGGTAAGACAGTGAAAACCAAGCGAATGCTTTTATTGAAATAAAAGGATGCATAATGAGAAAATATTTACTTGCAATTCTGATAATTATTTTAATCATACTTACGGCTTGCAGTGAAGAAAGTACTGAGCCCCAAACAAATCTAAAATTAAAAATAAGCCCTTCTGAACAAACAATAACAATAAATGACTCAGCTACCTTCTCAGTGGAAATAGAAAATGTTACAGATTTGTTTGCGGTTTCAGCAGAAATCACTTTTGACAGTACAATGATTGAATTATCTAAAAATCCTGTTACTAAAGGTGAGTTTTGGAATAAAGAAACTCTATTAGAGAATATCAATGAATCTGATTGCCTAAACATTTGTATCGGTTTAACACAAACTGAGAATGACGATGGAATTGATGGTAATGGAACTTTATTCTATTTTACATTAAATGGTATTAATATAGGTGAAAGTGCCATTACAATAGGGAATTTGCAATTGATAAATGAAAATGGGGGTCAAGTTTTAGGTTTTGATAATATTAAAATCAGTTATGCTAACTTGATTGTTGAGAATTAGCGATAATTTCAGAAGGGTAATTTTGTTGTTGTTGACATAAAGAAAATGGTTTTGCTTCGTTAAGCATATATTTTTGATAATTTTTATTTGACTTTAATTTATAGGAGGATTTTGTGAAAGATTTTACGGAACTTGCTTTAGATACCGCTATTTCTTGCGGAGCATCTTATGCTGATATAAGAATTATTGATTCAAAATCTCAGTCAATCGGTATCAAAAATGGTGAAATTGAAACAATGAATAATAGCAATTCTCTTGGTTTTGGTATAAGGGTTATTGCTAATGGTTCATGGGGTTTTGCATCAAGTTCAAATCTTACGAAAAATGAGATAAAAAGAATATCTTTGTTAGCTGTACAGATTGCCAAAGCATCTGCAACCTTGCGAAAAGAGAGTGTAAAACTTGCCCCAGAACCTGTTCATAATGATATCTGGACATCACCATATCTAATTAATCCATTTAATGTGCCATTAGAAGATAAAGTTGATTTATTATACAAAATTGATAAGATATTGCGTAAAGATAAGCTAATAAAAGTTGCTGAATCTGGGATGAATTTCTGGAATGAACATCAATGGCTGGCAACATCCGAAGGAACATATATTGAGCAGAATTTACTTCGGAGTGGCTGTAGATATTCTGCAACTGCTGTAGAAGGTAAAGAAGTACAAAGACGCTCATACCCAGAATCTCATGGTGGTCAGCATACTCAAATGGGTTATGAATTCATCCTTGCCACACCATTATTAGAAAATGCAGAAAGAGTAAGAGAAGAAGCCATCGCTCTCTTATCTGCACCTGATTGTCCTGTAGGGGAGAAAGACTTGATAATTGGTGGTGGCCAGCTTGCATTACAAATTCATGAGTCAATTGGACATCCGTCTGAATTAGATAGAGTTCTTGGAATGGAAGCAAATTATGCTGGCAGAAGTTTCATTACAACTGACCTTTACAAAAACTTTCATTATGCTTCGCCAATTGTAAATGTTGTTGCAGATGCGACAGTTCCAACTGGTCTCGCAACTTTTGGTTATGATGATGATGGGGTTCGTGCCCAGAGGTATCATATCATTAAAAATGGACTCTATCAGATGTATCTTACTAATCGTGAATTAGCTCATATTATTGGAGAATCTAGAAGCAGAGGTTGTAATCGTGCAGATGGATATGATAATATCCCAATGATTAGAATGATTAATATTTCTTTAATGCCAGTAAAAGGTTCACTTGATGATTTAATCGCTGACACAAAAGATGGACTTCTTATTGAATGTAATAAAACCTGGAGCATTGACCAGCGCAGATTGAATTTTCAATTCACTACTGAAATTGGGTGGGAAATCAAGAATGGTAAGAAAGTAAGGATGGTTAAAAATCCAACCTATCAAGGCATTACACCAAAATTCTGGCAAAGTTGCGATGCAATCTGTGGTGAAGAAGAGTGGCAACTTTACGGAGTTCCTAATTGTGGTAAAGGTCAACCAGGGCAGAGAGCAGAGATGTCACATGGTGCCGCTCCAGCAAGATTTAACAAAGTTACAGTCGGGGTTAGAAGGTGAAAAAAAAGAATTTTGCTTACAATACATAGAAAAATTTGACAACTATTACATAAAGACATCATTTTTAGTTATAAATTTGTAAATTAGAAGTTTGTATGAATATTATTTAA
>CAYNOU010000053.1:0-1497 GCA_964398885.1 uncultured Candidatus Cloacimonadota bacterium
ACGGCGACTCTGTTTATTTCCGTTTTTATGAGTATTACTGTGCAGACTTGGCAGGATAATGATTTGTTCATGTTTTATTTGCCTTTCTTATTTGAAATGTCGTACAATGTTCCCGCATGGGGCGGAATCGGTACAATTCGTCAACCCAAATGAACAACAAAAGGTTTGAATCGTAAGATTCAAACGGAATCAAACAAACCAACTTTACCAGCAGACGCATTGTTAGCCGCAATATAATCATTGTAAATCTATGTTGGAAAAATTAATATCAATAAAATCTAAATTTTTATAATCTAAGAAATATCTAATACTTTTCTTTATTATTTCTGTTTTATATCTTGGACCTATTGTTATGGATTCTATGGGACATTCTTTTGGGTTTTCTAATTTTATTGGAAAAGATAAATATGGAATGATAAGATTGTTTTTTACGCGAAATAATATATCCTTAGATAATTTTTTGCGTAATAATATACAAACAAAACGATATTCTTCTTCTGTAATAAAATTATATGATTTAAAAAAAATAGTTTCACGCATAATAAAACCTAAAAATTCGGCAAACAAATTATAATTTTTATGAGATGAAAAGATATTTAGAAATTCTTCGATATTATTAAGAATTTCTGATATTATTTCATTAGGTTTTAATTTCTTATATTCAGGTTTAACTTCCTTAATATAATATTCAATAATCTCTTTGAAATTATTGTCAGATGAATTGATTTGTCTATCAATATATTTTTTTTGTTCTTCTTTGTTGTATGTTATTTTACCATCTTGAAAAATTTTGTTATATTCTTTATCATTAATAAAACATTTCCTCAATTTATCTATATCCAATTTAATATTTAATCCATAATTATTCGCATAACTAGACCAAAGAGAGTAAGAATCAGGATTTATTGATAATGAAAAAACAAAAGGGATTCGCGAATCTTTTATTTGATTCGTTAATTTCAATGAGATACTAATTTTTTCAGAATTAAGATTATATTCAGTGTCATGTGGATCATTCAAAAATTTAAAATGCGTAAACCAAATAGATTTACCGTTAATTATACCAAAAAACGAATCTAAATTAGTATAATGATATAAATATTTATTTTGTGTTTGATTGTTTATTAACATAATTCCCTTCTTTTCATTATTATATTTTTCATATAACACATGTATCCCTTACAAAAATGTCGTGAACCCACCAGAATTTGGGGTGTATACGACAATTGTTGTGTATTTCTACTTTTTAGCTTTCGATATTTTCTTTTTAAGCAATTTATCTTTATCACCATTTTAATTCCTTATTTAAAATTAGAAATTTTACATAATAAAGTGATATAGTTTTACTAATCATAAAATATGCTTTTTAAATATTAACTTCAACAATCTGTAAAGTATCCTGACCTAAAATATCTACTACCCGAACAGCGACTTTGTATTTCCCGGATTTTTCATAAGTATGCTTTGCAGAAATGAATTCTAATTTATTATTCTTTT
>CAYNOU010000053.1:1597-18910 GCA_964398885.1 uncultured Candidatus Cloacimonadota bacterium
CCGGATTTTTCATAAGTATGCTTTGCAGAAATGAATTCTAATTTATTATTCTTTTTTGTTCTAAAAGACTGCCATTCGTTTTCAAATATGTAATTTCCCGACCAAACTTCTTTACAATCTTCACCTTTACCAACCTTGATAATTTCTTTCTTACTTTGATAATCAAAATCTACAGCCCAATAATCTATCCAATCTGTCCAACTTTCAGTAAGTATTTCTCGAGTGAATTTACCTTCTTTATCTTTTGAAATCTTGATAATATTTCCACTTTCAATAATTACCTTACTGCCATCTTTTTTTAATTTGTTCTCTATTTTTTCCAAATCATCTTGCGTGTATTTTGTTACAAAATCTTTTAATTCTATTTTAATTGATTTTTCTTTAATTATTGGATTGATCTCTAAATATGCAACATCGTAGAATTTTACCTGACCTTTTGCAACTGCTCTTTTATCAAAAACCTCTCTTGGGATATTTTTTAATCGTAAATTTACTCCATATCCTTCTAATTCTTGTTCTATGAATGGTTTTACTCCCATTTCAAATTCAAATCCAAGAACATCTATTTTTGTAATTGTTTTATCAACACATTCTTCTAAAACTTCTTCAATATCTGCTTTTGTAACAGGAAAATCTATTGGTCCTACATAAACAAATCTATCTGCTTTTTGACCGTGAAGTGTTTTAAATCCTTTTATTCTTTTAGCTTTGTAACCTTCTAAAATTAAACCAATATATTGCTCTTGCTTGGCTTCAAGTTGTTTTTGTTGGTCTTCTTCTGGTAAATCTGTATTTACTTTAAGGAAATATCTTCTTTCATATTTTCCTAAATTTAATATTTCAAAGGCGCGGTAATTCTTTCCTTTGTTTTTTAATTCCCTTTGCACTTTTATCATTCTTTTACGGGTTGTATGAATGGCAAACCTTCCAAGGTCTGCAACTATCCATTTTCTACCCAGCTTTTCAGCAACTGCTGCTGTTGTCCCTGAACCACAAAAAATATCTGAAACTAAATCTCCTTCATTTGAAGATGCTTTTATTATTCTTTCAAGAAGCTTTTCAGGTTTTTGTGTTGCATAACCTAAATCTTCAGGATTACCTTGTGCTAAAATATCAATTAAAAACCAATCTCTAGGTTTTACACCAATTATTTCATCTTCATATTGTCTATATGTTAAATTGGGATAATTTTTTTCTTGTTCTAATGTAAGATTTGCCATCTGTTGAACTGGACTTCCTTTAATATTTCTTCCTCTAATACAAAATTTCCTTCCATTATTATCAGTATATCTAAATTTCTTTCTTGATTGAGGTTCAAGTTCTAAAGCAACATCTTGCCAATTGAAAACTGGTTTTTTTTCTTTCCAATAAAATAATATATCATCATGTTTTCTGTTCCAATAACTTTTATTGTGTTCATACCATCTATAACACCAAGATATTTTATTTTTAAAATTATGGATACCAAAAATATCATCTGCTATCAATTTAAGATATGAACTTACTCTCCAATCACAATGAACATAAAGAGAACCATCATCAGCCAGTAAATCGTGCATAAGTTTTAGTCTTTCATACATTATAGTAAGATAAGATGAAATTCCTTTTCCCCAGGTGTCTCTGTAGGCAATTTCTTCTATTACAGATTGTTTTTTTGTAACATCATTATCACCAATTTTTACATCATAAGAGAAGTCTGCACCAACAGCAAATGGTGGGTCTATATAAAATAATTTAATACCGCCTTGTTTTTCAATTTCTTCTCTTAAAGGACCATTTAAAAGAGAAGAAAGAATCAATTTATTATCACCCCAGATAAGTTTATTTGTCCAACCTTTTAACTGTCTTCCTCTTGTATCTACTTCAAAAAGTGTAGTAGGAGAATCCTTATGTTTTATTTCTCTTCTTGGTTCATCAATTTGTTCAATAGAATGAAAAGGAAGCACAACATTAGTTACTTCTTCATTTCTACCGTTCCAAAAAAGAAACACATCTTCATCATCTTTTGAAAGTTTATAGATATATTCTTTAGGAATGGTTTTTCCTTCTTTTATTAATGATAATACAAAATTCTTTTCTTTTTCGGAAAGGTTGTTTTTTTCTTTAATCATATTAGCTCCATATTAAGCAGGACTTGAGTCGCAACGACCAACGGGAGTGTGACTCGAGGATTGCGAAGGGTGTCTGTTCTCGACTCAGCGCTTCGCTTTCGAGTCAAGTCCAGCCTGGTTTTTCTATATTGTATCGTATTGATGATGATTTTTTTTTCTTTTTCGGAGAGGATATTTTTATTAATCATAATTTATTCCTTATTGCGAGAGGGTAAACCCTCACGCTAAATCAAAAAACCGTTCTAAAGAACGCTAATCAATTAAGGTTTAATCCGATTTATCATCTTTTATCAGTTTTATATTCTGCAGATTTTTCGTTAATGCAATATTTTTCTCGTATTTTTTTCATATCTCTTTTTTCCAATTCGGGATTTTTTGAATATTTTTTGGATAATTCTTCCCGGATTTTTCTCATCATTTTCACTGCATCAAAATTTTTATTTTTCATCTAAAATCTCCCTTGGAGTTCTTATTTCTAACAAAGGATAACCATATTTTAAATTAACTGAATTATATTTTCTAATTCTGTTTAAATTTACAATATGTTTAAAATTCCAACTAACTAATATATCAACTTTATTTAGGGTTGCAAGGGCTATGTGTCTGGTATCTATAAGGTGATTTTTTGAAACCACTTTTTCCATCAAATATTTATTTGAAAGTTCAATAGCTTCATCTGATAATAGAATAATTTCTTTTGATTTTTCAGGAATTTTTTGTATTATATCACGAACTTTTTTTGGTGCTTCTTCCAATTCCTTTAATGTTATTTCAGATATAATAGCAATCTTTCTGCCCATTATAAATTCATTTATAAGTTTAATAGACCATTCTTCAAATTCTTCGTCAAAACAGCCGCCAATTACAGAAGTATCAATATAAATTTTATCCATAAATATTATCTCAAATTTCTTATAATGAAAATAATTCAATAACATCTTTAAAATCAAATAAATCTTTTTTATATTTTTCCCATTTTTCTTGTTTAACATACAAAGGAATATATGTAAAATTTTCTTTACTTTTATTTACATCTTCACACCAAATTTTCAATCTTCTAATTTTTCTTATATCATCCAAATCTTCTCTGCCTTTTGTCTCAATAATAAATATGGTTCTTTCATCTTTTTTTACTATAAAATCAGGATAATAATCGTGTATATTTCCATCTTCACCTTGATATTCCATTTTAAAATGAATGCTGTAAATGTTTTTTACAAAAGAGATAATGTCTTCACAATTATCAAGATATTTTGCAAATTCAAGTTCAAAATCTAAATCACCGATAATTTTATTGAAAACTGATTTTTTTGATATAATGTATTCTTGATTATTAAATACCATTGGTTTTACTTTTCTTAGTTTTATGTAGGTTTTTTTAAGTTCTGCACTTCCTCTATCTGTAATTGTCAAATTTGATATTGCTTTTCTAAAAACATTAAATATAGTGATTTTGGCATTAAGTTCGGAAAGATTTCTGATTATATTTTTATCTTCAAGCTCAACTATATCTGTAAAAAGATGATAAACAATAAAATCTCTTACTTTTGGATATAATACTTCAAATCCACTGAATAATTTATTTTCTTTAAGAATTACATTTGTAAAGAAGGCTATAACATTTCTATAATTAATTACAGTTTCCTTAAAATCAATTTTATGAGAGAAATTTCCTTCAAAATCTTCAAATATTATTTCTCTAATCTCATCTAGATTAAAATGTTTTACAGTAATTTTATCAAACTTAAATTTATTAATATCTATTAATTCCAATTTTTTATATTCTCTGTAAATTCTTGGAGTTAATAAAGGAATTTTTATATCTAATCTATCAAGGTCTTTATTTTTGTTTTCAATATCTGGTTCAATAATTAAAGGTAATTTGGGTTTTACATATTTGCCCATTTTTCTATAGCCAAGTTCAACACCTTCTTCTTTAATTGTTTCAACAAACTCAATAAATTTATTTGTTCCAATAATTGATAATTCTTCTGTAACATCACGAGGAAACATTTTTCTTATTCCTCTTCCTATTGTTTGTTCTGGTAAAATATTGCTATTATCTGAATATGGTCTGAGACCAACTACTGTAGTAACATTTTGCACATCCCAGCCTTCTCTTAGCATTAAAACTGATACTATGGCTTTGTAAGGACTTTTTTCAGAATCAACCGCATCAGCATCTTTTCTTAATTTTTCTAATTCATCTTTTGATCTTTTTGTGCTGGTACTTTCAGAAACTTCACCACTTTTATTTGTATGAATTAATAAAACAGCATTTTTAAATTCTGGATAGTAAGCTTCTAAATGTTGTGCTACTTCATTACTTTCATTTGTAGTAGTAGTCATAATAAAGAGTAAAGGTATTTTTACTTTCTTCAGATTTTCATATTGCTTTTGCCATTCTGTAACACCTAAAGTTATGTAATCTTTATATTTTTCTACAATTTTATCAGACTCTTTCTCTTTAAGTTTAGCTCTTGAAACAATATCCGGTAGAACAAGTTTTTTTACTACATCCTGTTTTATTGCTTCTACTAATGGGTAATCACATATTGTTTGTACAAAAATTGCTCCACCTCTATGTTTTGGTGTAGCAGTTAAATCTATTTGTAAAGATAAAGGTTTGTTATATTTTAATTTAAGTGTATTGTTTATATCTTCTATATTTTTAAACCAGGCTAAACTTTCGTCATGAATATGATGAGCTTCATCGTTAATAATCAACAAATCTTTAATCTTATCACTTCTTAATATTCTTCCTAAATCTGTGCCTTTATCTTTGTCGGCATAAGGACTTGGTTTTTCTCCCACAAAGTATTTTTCAACATTATCATCTTCAAAAGTAGGTTCAGATGATTTATCTAAGAAAATTCTATGTACATTAGTTAAGAATAAATTTCCGGAAGGAGAGATTGCTTTTACTTCATCTTGTAAATGAACTGTCATTTGAAAATCAGTATTCCAGTCTCTATCTCTCCAACCGTTATCTGGTTTTATGGGATCTTCATTAAAAATTTTTAGACCTTCAAAATCTTTTTTTAGTCTATTCAAAACAATAATATTTGGAGTAATCATAAGAATATTTTTTGAAAGTTTGGATTCTTTTTCATATAATTTATTAAAATATGACCAAGCTACAACAAGAGAAGCAACTTTTGTTTTTCCTGTTCCTGTTGCCATTTTAATTACGAATCTAAGCCAACTCTCATCAAACATTCCCGTACTCACTTCTTGAGAAGAATCAAATCTAATAAGGTCATATTTATCTCTAACTTTCGCAACTTCATAAAGATAAATGATTGATTCTATTGCTTCTCGTTGTGCAAAATAATAGCAAAATTCAATTTCTTCATCATTTTGAATTTTAACATGTTTTTTATTAAACCAATGATTTAATAATGCTTTTGAAGTTTCTGTTGCAACTTCGTAATTTTTATTTCTCCATTCATAAACCTTTTCTCTTATAATTTGTACCAAAGGTGGCATTAATTGTGAATATGCAAATTGTAAACGTTCTTGTGTAGAAGGTCTCCACCTTGTATCTGGTGGCATAATTTTATATGGGTTTTTTATGAATTTTTTTGGCATAATTTATCCTATTAAATTAATTTTATTAATCTTCATAATCTTTATCTTCACTTAATAATTTAAAACCATATTCTAATCTTTCATTAAATTTATTTCTTTTATATTTTTTCATTTTTGAAACATGGTTGGTGGTTATATGTTTAATAAATTACTGTATAGCTCTATTAACTAAAAAATTGATAAAATCATTGATAATTTTTTTCATATTTTTATTAATTATATAATCATTTTCATTAATCTTAATAAATCCATTTTCGATTCCGTTTCCGCAATCTCCATTCAGCATTATTTCATATCCTCTAAGAGCTTCTTTCCTTTTTCAGTAATTACATATTTTTGTTTTGTAAACTGTTTATAAACAGAATCTAAATAACTTACTTCATTACCTATCTTAATAACTTTTATGTCATCATCATTACATATTTCCATTTCTTTCAATTTGTATTTGATAACTTGAGTAAAGTAAATAGTGTCTTTATTTCTCCATTTTGATTCAATAGATTCAGGTTGATCTGTGGCAAAAAGAATAATACGAGATACTTTTATATTTTTTTTTCTTCTAATAACCTTTAAGAATGGATTTATAATGGGAAGTGTTATATCATTTTGAAATTTCTTATAATTATCCAGGATATATTTACCTGTTATCCTTGGTGAAAAATCTTCTAAATCTTCTTGGAAAATATTATCATCTTTCTTAATATGATGAATATATTTATCTTTGATTTTAATGTCTTTTGTTCCTATAGTAATCGCAATAACATTCATTTTTCTCCAATCAGTAGAACATCTGATAGTCAGCCTGAGGCTTCCTGATTTTATCGGGACATACCCCAAGTGGAAAGGAGCCTCAGGCTCAAAAGTTTTCTACAGTTATCAGACATCTCCTCAGAAAAGTTATCCAATCCTTATTTTAATGGAAATCTATATCAAATATAGAATACTTCACTTATGAAGAGAATTCAAATTATAAACCGCCATCCTTATTTTAGTGGAACTGTTCACTTAAACTTAAAGAAAATCGCAATAACTGCAATCCTGCTTTCATCCTTGTTTTAGTGGAATTATGCATTTAATCTGTTATGCTGTGATAGATAAAGGATATACATATCTGATCCATCCATCCTTATTTTAATGGAATTCAGAATTAAAACCATCTTTGCTATGATAGACCAAGGGTACTGCTATCAATTGCATTCATCCTTGTTTTGATAGAATAAAGAATCAAAATGAAAATTACAAATTATCCCGACAGGTCAAGACATACCCAAAGCACTATGCACTACGCTGATCTTTATCCATCCTAATGGTAGATGAGGTTTATTATCCTTTATAATCAAAGTCCTTGTAATAGGGAATGGTTCAACAAATTTTCTACCTTTGGGTGAATAACCGATTTTTCTTTTCGGAAGATTTCTTATAATCATCATCTTTGTTTTATCATTTCTAAACATACCTGATATAGAATTATCAAAGAATGTTTTACCTTTGCCAATACGCATTATTGAAGTATCTTTAGAATTATTTAATTCATTCAACAATTGCTGATAAAATACTATAATGTTATTAAAATACCCGTTGCTATTGTATTTTTTGAAAGTTGAGAGTTCAAATTCTATATTCTGTCTGCTGAACTGATTAATAATATCAAAAATACATATTTCGTTGTTTTTGAATAGTAATTTAAATTTTTCTATATCAGGATATAATGAAGTATGTTTATGCTCTGCTTTTGATATAATTTCAAGATTTGCTATAACATCTTTTGACAGTGTTTCATAGTTTTGAGGAATTGACTGTTTTTTAGAATTGACATTTACTCTTTCACAATGTGCTACTTCTGTTTCCTCATCAATTGGCTCTGAATCAGTTATCTGTAAAAATTTCATTATGTCATCTTTGCCTCTTCCTAATAACCAATTCTCCCAATTCTTTATCCAATTTCTATCATCAAGTTTCACTTCATTTTTACGATGATTAAAATAATCAAAAAGGATAGCGGTTCTTATAGCACCTTTTAATGTGCTTCCTGGAATAAATGGCTTGCCATTCGTCTTTTGAAACAAATCAATCTTCTGGTTCTTTGGAGTGAACTCGCATAACATCCTACTGTATGAGAATTTTCTAAAGTCCTCTCTTAAAGTATATTTAAAAAAATCACCAATATTTCTGCCTCTTGCTGTTCTTATATCTGTTTTTATCTGTGTTAAATATTTTTCAAAAACAGTTTCTCTGTCAGAGACAGATTCTTTGGAAAAATCATCTCTTGATTTCAAGAAATCTACTAATTTTTTATTCTCAATCAAATATACAAAACTGTTATGATAGACATAATCAGAGTATGGAGAGATGACTTTATTTTCGCCACCTCCGATATGAACAGGAGAAAGTGTTGTCATTTTACATTTCATCTGTGCCCCCCCCAAATAAAGGGAAATTAATACCATATCTGTATATCTTATGTTTCAATTTTATCTCTTTTGGAAGATTTTCTGGAGAAACATCTTGAAGCCTGCCTTTTATTTCTCCCAGAAAAATAGAACCTTCTGTAAACATTCTGATCTTTTGCTTCAGGAAATAATTTGCTTTTGAGTCTTGATTGCTGTAAATATAGCCACCTCGCTTTACAAGATTATAAGAGATGAGATTATCAAGATTATCTCTTTCTTTATCTGGAAATACTAATGATAAACTCATTGCGTAGTTACCTTTTTGTGGGAGTTCAATACTTTCAATCTGAATATCTTTAAAAACGCCTTTACCTATTCTTCTTTCTGGACCAATTCCTTCATCACAAAGTAATCTCAAACTAGCATAAAATCTTTTAAAATCATCGTCAGATAAATTCTCTTGAAGAAGGAAGAACATAAATGGTTTGAATTTCAATCTTCCATATGTTATCTCTTTTAGTTCTGTTTCTTCTTGTGAGAACAGGTTGCTGGTCTCGGTTTCAAATCTTGAACCTAATATCTTTGGCTCATCAACTATTGTAATAAAATTCTCTTTTCTAACTAGCCGCAAGAATTCATCCCTATCATAATCATTGTTTAATAGTACTTCTGATTGGTGAAAAGAGTATTTATCACCAAAAGTAGGCAATTCTAATAGACCATATCTAAAGAATCCTCTTTCTGCATCCCAGTTAGCAAAAATCTCTTTCAACACTTCAAGAGAGACAAATCTTATTCTTTTTGCTTTCTTTTTGTCATATTTCTCTTTTTCTTCTTCAATTTCATTACTTGGCGCATATTTAGAAATTCTTGCAAATGGCTTTGGAAAGAATAATATATGATTAACAAGTTGATTATTGCGACATATTTTCAAACCCGGAAACATTGAGGATATGATTACTTTACGATTTTCAAAGTGTTTAATAAAATTTTCTACAACATCGTTTTCATAAATGATAGACAAATTGTTAATGAATGCAGAAAAGAATCTATCAGAATGGATAATATCATCTTCCATAATGATTCTAAATGGTAGCTCAGGAATAAGTTTAACTATTCGCATTGTTGACCTCAAGTTTGTTTTCAATCTCTTTTTTTATTCTGGAGAAGTTCTCTTGTAAGTCAAATGTCTCAAAAACAAGTTGTCTTTTATTATCAGTTTCATAATTCTTAATCGTTTTGATTCCCATTTTCAATTCATAAAATTTAATTTTTCCATATCCTCTTGAGCCTGAGCCACCAAGATAATCATCTTCAAGAAGACGCATTCCTTTAAGAAGTAATCTCAAATTATCAATATCCTGTTTTCCAAAGACATTATAAACTATTTCAAAATCGAATTTAGCACCAGCAGGGACTCGCTCCATACTTCTCAATCCACCTTTTACAGTTGCAGATGTTAGTCTATCAATCACATTCTCTGTTTTACTCTCTGTATAATTCATCTCTAATTCTGAAAAGTCTTCCTGTTTATTTTTCATTTTACTTGCAATTGCTTTATCAAGAAGAGTGTCTCGGAAATATACTCGGGTGCAGCCTAAGTCACTACTTTCTGAAGCTGACGAGCCAAATATTTCTGCAATTATCCCTGTTTTAGTAATTTTGTCATGTCCTTCTGCTCTTTCTAATAAGCATCTTATCTTACCTTTCAAAGAAGAGCCAGGGATGTATGGTTCGCCATTTGACTTTTTTATGACAGGATTATCTATTCCGCCAATATCAAGAGCAGTTGAAGAACCGCCAATTGTTAGTCCTGTTAATACCTCTATTTTACCCTCAATGAATATTTTTGCACTTAGTTTCATTTTATTTTCCTCCTAAATATCTGTGATAAGATATGATTGCTTCAACGAAATCTTTGAAAGATTCAAGATGTTCTTTTGTCTTTATCTTTTTTACAAGCTGTTCAAAAAGAAACATAATCTCCTTAATTTCATCATTTGTTGCTCTACCAGCTGTATATGCTAAAACAGGACGTATAGTAATAATTTCTTTTTCATCAGCAATTGGCTTGATCTTGGCTAATACATTGCGAATTTGAGAGGTGGTGATTTTCTGGTATCTGGGGAATCTTTCTTGCTCAATTTTTTTAAATCTAAAACTGAAAAATTCTCTTTTATCAGTAAGGAACTTTTTTACATTATCAATCAAGTTATTATATTCATCAGCATTTTTGATTGAACCTAAGGATAGAATAAGGTTCAAATAGTCTTTTCCCCAGTATTGCTCAAAGTTCTTAATAAATTGCTTTTCATCCCTTTGTAGAGAATAATCTGATTGAGCAAAATGCTTTTTACTATAATCATCAATCTTTTTTTTCCAATCTTCCATTTCATACTCCTTTCTTTGTTAATAATTCTGCCCATCGGCAAGCGACTTGCAGAATCATTGGGTTTATTTTTTTAATTTTATACGACTGAAAGAAGATATCCTCAAAGGTTTTTATCAATTTTTCTTTATCTTCTTTGCTTTTTAATGTTCGTAAATAGTAGCCAAATCGCCAGATTTTAAGAGGTTCAAATTTGTCTTTTTCAATGTTAGTCATAATTTTTTCAAATCCTTTTGTAGCGTTATACATCTTTTGAATAATTGCTCTTGATTCTCCTTTTTTAATTAGTTCACAAATTTCCTCTTTAATATCTCTTATTCTATCAAACTCTTTCCAAGTAAATACTTCATTAAATATAGTGATTTTATTCTTTTCAGCGATTTCTTCTTTTGGATAAATAAAATGTTTTGCCTTTTCTAAGTTCTCTTCTGCAAGTTTTGCTGAACGAATAATAGGGAACTTGGCGGGAACTATTGTTATACTTGCGGAAAAGTGAATCTCTGGATTTTTAAAATAATCATCAAATCTTTTTTTGAAATCCGATACAAAATCAAAAATTTTGTCCCAGGCACCGATAAAGAAAGTATCGTCTCCACCTGAAAAAATAGGATAAATAGCACTTGCATATTTGTCTTTACTTACCAAATCATTCACTTCCCATTTAAAAAACAGGTCAAAGAAACGACTAACACCTGTAATTCTTGAGATGCTTCTTTTCTTAATGCTTTTGTTGAAGCCTTTTGAAAAAAGCAATCCTAAATTATCAACATCCAATTTAAGTAATGCTAATTTATTATCTCCATCAGATTTTTTAGCGAGTTCAGTAAATTCTCGTTCTTTGATATTAAAAACGCCAAATTTCCAGCCAACTGAATTTTTTAAATCAATCTCATTCAGTTTATAATTTTTTCCATTATTTGAAGATTTTTCTGAAAATCTAATTGAATAGCCAAATTGAGAAAATACATTATGAATGTCTTCATAAATGTCTTCCACAGTTGGTGTTTCTTTTTCTTCTAATATCAGGTAATTTGCTTTTGAAAGTGAATCGGTCAAAATTTTTAATGAATTACACATCTCGCAAATATCTTCTTCACCTTCTAATTTCTCTGTTACATTATCATAAGAATGGCAGATAAAACATTGTTTTCTAGATTCTGCTGGAAATGGTCCGAAAATATTATTGAAATTATTTCCCAAATTTAGTTCGCTCCATCTTTTGTGTTTTAGTTTAGAGAGTTCTATACCTGCATTTGTCCAAACATTAGAAAAATCCTCAAAATCTGATATTTTCACAGGTATCCAATTTATTGCTAAATAAATATCGCCTTTATGGAATTGCAATAAGATACTCAATATTTCCTTTCTAATTTTGAGCAATTCATTTTCTTTTGCTTTCGGAATTAAAATGGATGCGTGTCCACCACTGCAAAACAGAACATTTGCCATTTCAAGATTTAATTCTTGAATAATAAATTTTGTAATTACTTCCATTAGTAATACTAAATACACAGAACGACCTTTCAAACTTGCTGCTGCTTTTTTAGAAACAATGTTGAAGATAAAGTTTTGTATGCCAGATAGGTCTAAACTCACCAATAAGAAATGCTCATCTTCTTTAGTATTTGCTGTTTTTATATTATCAATTTCTTTAGTATAATATTTTATTTTTTCATCAGTAAGTTTACTTAATTTCCATTGTTGATAAAGGCAGAGAGCAATTGCAGCAGTTGTTTTGGAATGGTCAAAAAGTGAAATGTCAGGGGCTATTTCATTTTCTTTTCGAGGAGTTTGGGCTGGGATAAATGAAAAATATTTCTCCAATAAGAATAAAAGTTTATCTTTGTCGTTAATACAATATTTTAATTCTTCCAAGAAATTCTCAACCAGATTTTTGTATTTATCTGTCATTTTTGTTATTTCCGAATCAATTTCTAATTCTTCTTTTGGGAAAAGATTAGCAAGGCTCAATTTAGATAGATTATAAACATACTTACCTTTATTTTCGTACAATTTAGGAAGAATTGACTGAAGTAAGTAATGATAATATAGTTTTCCTTTTTGGTATATTCCTTGTTCTTCCACTCGCTCAGATGAAGAAAGCCAATCAGCAAGTTGAATAATCTTTTCTTCTATTTTTCGTGGTTTGTGATGGAATGCAGATAGATTTATTATATTGTCATTTATTATACTTTCTTTTAGTTGAACTTTTAAAAATTCCAGAGTAAACCCGGAATGCTTTGGATGAGAGTATCTTGTATCAGCAGATTTCCATTTCTCGTTTAGTTTAAAATATTTTGTCCTTTCTATTGGTTTACCAATATCGTGTAGTAATGCACTAATATAGATTTCATCTTGAGCAATTGTATTCATAATCATTATCTCCTTTAATTAGATGCCTAATTAATGCTTAATCCATTTCTTAACAATCCAAAAACTTTTAAGACAGATCTGACGAATTCAAAATAATCTGTCAAATAAAAATCTATGCTTTATTTTAATCCTTATTTTAATGGAAGTTAGCACACAAACTTAACATGATGGTTGTGGAATAATATATTATAATTTGAATCCGTCCTTGTTTTAATGGAACTGCTCACTCAAATCTCGAAGCCCATGCATAGACATGGTGAACTTTAAGATTCCATCCTTGTTTTAGTGGAATAAAGTGCTATTTATCCAGTTCAATTCAAACCAGCAGATAGAACGCCATCCTTGTTATAGTGGAACTGTATCTGGAAAAGTTCAGTGGGCATGATTATGCGGTGTGAATACCATCCTTATTTTAATGGAATCTCTCAGGATTACTCAGATTAATATATAAACCAAGTAAATCAAGAAAAATCTGTCAAGTTTAATCCTTGTTTTAATGGAAAACAACTGTTAAACATAATATAGGTAATTTTCACAGGATAGATGGCTATAAGAAGAATTCATCCTTGTTTTGATGGAATCAAGCTTTTAAACAGAAGTAAGTATGCAATATATAGTATGAGAAACCTGTATCCATCCTTATTATTTTGGAAATCGGAGTAAAAACCTATGTGGCAATAATGATATTTATTCTAATTTGAAGAACATATCATCCCAATTTTTATATAACTATAGCAACCAACAAAACAAGTAAAAAATTTATAAATGGAAAGGAAATACATTCTTATTCATTCTTTTTCACCATTCAATTAATCACTACTATGTATATTTTATCTTCTTAACCATACCAAATCCTCTTGAGACAGATTTTCCTAATCCTAAATAATCTGGCAAGAAAAAATTTGTTTTAAAAACTCCATTAAAAGCATTCATCTCAGTAGATTTTAATTTTGTAGATAATTCTTGCATTAAAAGTTCAGTATATATTTGTTTTTCTACATTATAACTTAGTGATTTTGAAATACTAATAATATTACCAATTAATATTCCTTTTAATAATTCATTTATCTTTCTATATCTTTCATCAAAATTTAAAATTGTCTTTATCTTTTTATATTTCTCATAATTCTCTTGATTCAAAGCCATCCAGGGAGATAAGAATTGATAATCAATATAATCTTTACTAATTCCAAATTCTTCCTCTTTTAATGAAATTGATTTTTCAAAGATAGTCTCTTCTTTATCACCAATTTTAATATTATTCAACTCCATAAAAACTTGCTTTAGAACTGTAATACCTTGTTTTATGCCGATAATTGCTGGATGTCCATCAATGGTTTTGAACTGGATTTGTGGGTAAGAATATCTTAGTTTTCCATTTTCAAGATGATTATGGATAAGATTGTAATTTGGATATTTATTGGCAAGGAATCCACGAAATTTTGGAATGTCAGTTTTTCGCAGATGTGAAGAGAGAAAGACAATCTTTAATACTTTTATTTTCATTAGTTTTCTTTTAATATTCCAAGAAATCCATTTATGTCTATCTGTCTTTATCTTGTAACTTTTTAGTAAATTTCTTTTTGTAATAATTACTTGTCAATAAATAATATTGAATTCCAAAAATATTTACCTTTTTCTACTCATCTTAAGATTGATTGCTATCAAAGGAGTAAATCATAAACACAGATAATAATATAAAATTTATTCAACAATATAATTCCTAATATTTCGCTAATATAAAAACCTCCCTTAACCAATTCAAGAGAGGTAATTTTTTTATTGAATTTAAAAATTTTATTTAGAAATCATTTTTTCGTTTATTAACCACCTTACAAATTGCTCTAATATGTTCAGGAGTTGTTCCGCAGCATCCTCCGATAATTGAAACACCAGCTTTTATCAATTCCTTTGTTTTTTCACCAAAAAATTCTGGAGTTTCAGAGTATATCAATTTTCCATTTTTCATTTCAGGAATTCCTGCATTAGACTGTATTATTATCGGAAGTATTGTTAATTTTTTAAATTCATGAGCAATCTTAATCATATTTTCAATTCCGTTTCAGCAATCTCCATTCAGCATTATTTCATATCCTCTAAGAGCTTCTTTCCTTTTTCTGTAATTACATATTTTTGTTTTGTGTTTTTATGGTCTATTCATTTTTTTCAATTACTTTCCAGTGTCCACCTTTTGCAGGACCTATTCTTTTTATAATATTTTTTTTCTTTAATGTGTCCAAATGCTTTTGAATTGCGGATTGGTTAATACCAATAGATTTGGAAATCTCTTTTCGTGAAATTTTAGGATTATTAGTTATCAATTTCAATATGTCAATTTGTCTTTCTGATAAACTTTCTGACCACTTTTCTGACCACTTTTCTGACCACCCTTCACCCTTAGTTTTTACTCTAGTCTTTTCCACAGTTTTTTGTAGAGATTCAGGATGTATTTTGATAGTTGCGAGAAAATAAGTTCTATCATCGTCAGTTTCAAAAATTGGTGGTGGTGAGCCATTTTTCTCTAAACTATCATAAATAATTGGAAAACCTGTGCTTCTTCCTTCAGTAAGGTCCAATTCTTTTAAAAAATCTCCAATCCTTCTGTTACGATAATCTCTTGCAACTATACGATGTTTTTTTAACATTTTGTTATCTATTGGTGGTAAAGGACCAGGAAAACTTAAAACTTCTATTCTGTCAGTTAGTATTTGAACTTCAATTGGATTATCTCTATCATAACCACGATGATATACAGCATTTGCCAAAACTTCCTCAATTGCTTGAAAAGGATAATTATAAAATCGCTTACTTTTAGGTTTATCTTCAACTTTTTGAACTTCTTCATGAATAATATTTGTTTTTATAAAATCAAGAGTATCCTGCAATTGTTTATCTATTGGCCCTGTGAAAATTTTTTCAGAAAAACTTCTTCCCACCTTACCATGATGGATAACAGCTTCTATTCTTGCACCACGAAAAAATTTATCAGGTTTTTCATTGAATAATAGCAATCCAGCATTTATTGGTCGCAAATATTCAGAAGGTCCTTTGGCAATTTGCATTTGACGACATAGTTTAGAAAACTCAATACTTTTGCTTTCCTTATAAAGATTACTTTTAACAGTTCGTAAATATTTTTGAATTAAATCAAGATTCAAATCACTTATATTAGCAGTATGATTTATTCTATCATCAAATGGTATTCTTGCAGCCATTTCAAATAATCTTCTTTCTTCCATTGACCCTGGTTGAACTTTTTTAGTTACTGAACCTTTTTTAATGTATGTGGCTTTCTCTGTTTTCTGATTATTAAGGCTAACAAAAGTTTTATATGGACGATTATCACCAGCAGGTGCCCAGATAATAAAAATCAATTTACCATTTTTCATGAAAGGTTGCGTTATAGGTGTATACTCTGGAAATATTTTATGGGAAAACTCAACTATTTTCTTCTGAATGTAATCAATAGATTTTTTAGGTAGACCTACAGGAGGCAGTTTTGCAATTCCTTTGTCTTCTTCAACACCTAAAATTATATAACCACCTCCCCAGTTGTTAATATCATTTGCATAAGCACAAATAGAATGCAAGATTGGAGTAGGATTCCAGCCTTTCTTGAATTCTATACGATCCCATTCAATAGTATTTCCGGAAAGTAATTCATCAATATTTATTGGTAATGCCATATTATTTTTTCTCCAGAGTTAATATTTTATGAATATTCGTTTTAATTTCTTTTTCCAATTTATGGGCTTCTTCATTTAATTCTTCTAATTCGTCATTGTATTCTTTGAGACGCTCATTAAAATCATAATCATCTTCTTCCTGTTCAAGAACTCCAACATATCTACCTGGATTTAAACTCCAGTTTTGCTCTTTTATTTCTTTAATATTTGCAGATTTGCATAATCCCTTAACATCTTTATAATTATTATCTGGAAAATAATTCTTCCAATCTTCAGTTAATTTATCAACTATTTTAATATCTCTTTCAAGTACGGATATTTCATTATTATCTTCCTTACTCTTTTTCTGTTTTTTCCCAATTTCTTCCAATTGCATATTAATACTATCTTTTTGTTTTTCTAAACTTTTGATAAAGTCAATTTCCAGTTCTTCTCCACGATATAATCTAACAATATTTGAGATGAATTCAATTTGTGCAGGTATG
The DNA here is from genome assembly GCA_964398885.1 of uncultured Candidatus Cloacimonadota bacterium. Lineage (GTDB taxonomy): Bacteria > Cloacimonadota > Cloacimonadia > JGIOTU-2 > JGIOTU-2 > JAGMCF01. The sequence goes on from CAYNOU010000053.1 coordinate 18,623, forward strand.
AACTCTCTGTGAGCTCTATCAATTTGTGTGTAAATATTTCTGGCATCTATAAATAAAACCTTATTTCTTCTATCAGTATTTTTCTTACCTTTATCAAAGAACCACAATGTGCATGGCAGTGTAACAGTATAAAAGAAATTTGGACCAATTGCAACCATAACATCAACTGCATTTTTATCTTCAATTAGTTTTCTTCTAATTGCTTTTTCATTTCCGCTGGCATCAGAAGCGGAATTTGCCATAACAAAACCTGCTCTACCTTTTTCATTTAGAGCACTGTAAAAAATT
>CAYNOU010000054.1:0-18760 GCA_964398885.1 uncultured Candidatus Cloacimonadota bacterium
AAGAAGACTGTCCAATAGGAAGGAGTTAGCTTTTAAGCTAAAGACAAGCGATAAACCTTTTGCTTTGATAAAAATTGGGGATATTTCTGGATGGCTTAAAGAGGAACTTATTGGATATGAAATTCAGGAAAGATTTGAAGAGGAAAGTTATTTTGAGAATTTGAATAGAGAAGATTCTGAAATCAATATTTTAATGGGTTCTCGTAGTTTTTATGAAGGATGGGATTCTAATAGACCAAATGTGATTAATTTTGTCAATATAGGAATGGGAGTAGATGCGAAAAAATTCATCCTTCAATCTGTCGGAAGAGGAGTAAGGATTGAGCCGATAAAAGACAATAGAAAGAGATTATTACAAGTTTATAATGCAAATGAAATTGATGAGGATTTGTTTAACAAGATTAAAAATAAAGTTTTGCCAATAGAAACTTTATTTATTTTTGGAACGAATAGGAATGCTTTAGAATTCGTAATAGGAGAACTTAAGAAAGAAAGCAAAAAAGAGAATGAAAAACAACTTACAATTTTTGATATAAATAAAGAAGCAAAAATACATACATTGCTGATACCAACATATAAATTGTCTGTGAGTCCTCTTATGAAAAAGAGGAAATTACATAAATTTGAAATATCTCAAGGTGATTTTAAGGTTCTTAACAAATTTACTGAGTTTATATCCGACGATAGAATTTTGTTAATGTTATACAATACAGAACCAGAAAAAGTTAAAATCTTAAAATATAGTATAAGTAATCAAGACAATTTTAAATATGGTGAAAGAAGTTTTAAAAATATTGATTTATTAATTCAAAGAATATTTGATTATTTCAGTATTTTGCCACAAGAGTTCAAAGACTTGAAGAAATTGAAGGAGGAAATAAAACACTTTAATAATATTAGAGTTAATTTAAAAGAAATTAATGAGATAAAAAAGAAAGTTGAGCGAGTAAAAAAATATCCTCTTCAAGTAAAAGAATTACAGGAATCGTATGGTAAAATATCATCTAAAGAATATACTGAAATGGCAAAGAATCTAAAAGATGAAGAAGATTTTGAAAGTGACCATAAAAAAATCGTTATAAAATTTGTTGCCAACCATTATTATATTCCGATTGTTCTATCTAAGGATGAAAAAGTTGATTATATAAAACATATAATTAAAACTAAAAGTGAGGCAAAATTCATTAAAGATTTAGTTGATTATTTATCACAGAGCAATAACAAATTCAAAGATTTTGATTGGTGGTTTTTTAGCAAGTTAGATGAAAGTTTAGATGAAGTTTATATACCATATTATAATCCTAATTTAAATATGATTAGCTCATTCTATCCAGATTTTATTTTCTGGTTAAAGAAAGAAGACGATTACTTTATTGTATTTGTTGACCCGAAAGGTATAGAACACATAAGTGGATGGACATATAAAATTGATAATGGTTTTAAGGAATTATTTGAAGAAAATGGGGATAAAAAATTGTTTGATTATAATGGTTCTAGAGTAAAAATAGATTTAAGATTCAGAACTGATGATGTCTCAAGAGTTCCTTCAAATTATAGACAATACTGGTTTGACAATATTGAAAAGATGTTATAATAAGTATAAGCATTTTTATGGATAAGTCAAAAATGCTCTGGAAACTACCACCAAAAATTAAAATTTACGAAGCTCTCGGCAGTATTGCTGATAACAGAATCTCCGTCTCAGGAAATTCTGCTGATGTATATTCTTCAAGTAGAAAGAAAAAGTATATTGTCAAATATGACCCTGAAAATAATGCAATAATGGCAAATGATAATGCATCCTATTGGGCGGGCTATCTGGGCTATCCGTCCATAGCATTTCTTCTTGTTAAAGGTATTATTGGTTATGATTCAAAATTCGCAAATGCCCTTAAAGATATTCCGTGGAAAGATATAAATGTAAAATTCAAAAGTAATTACGATAAGACTGAAAAGTATGTAAAAGATATTGTAGCCAGCAGAAACATTTCTGTAAGCGAATTAGAAGCAGAAATTGATAAAATCTATGATCATATAAAGCAGTTAAACTTAGAAAAATTAGGTAAAAGAATAAGACCACCAAAAGGTTATTAGTCAATCAAAATAAACTTACCAAAGAATATGAAATCTTGCAAAGAAAAGAAACGATTTCTATCTGGCATTGAAGTTACATATAATTGCAAATTAATAGCGCTTTCTAAAAAATTTGGTGTTCTTAAATATATCGTTGATAAAAAGCAACAAGTAGGAAGCCTTACTCTCCAATCCGATACAATTTCTTATGGATTTTTTTGGCAGGATAGACCGTATATTCTTTATAAGTGGTTTGACAAAAACGGAGATGTTCTGGGTGATTACTTTAGTCTTGCTGATTCTGTGAAATTATCCGAAAATGAATTTTTCTGGCGCGATTTGATAATAGATATTTTAGTGCTGCCAACAGGCAAAATTGAAGTTCTTGATGAGGATGAAATACCAAAATCCCTTGATAAAAAATTAAGAACCTACATTGAATCAGCAAAACAGATGTTACTGAATAACTGGCAAACAATTATTACAAAGACCAATGCAATACTTAATCAGTATTTACAATAACGGATAAAACTATGGATATCATAAAATATAAGCCGATTGGAATCATCCATTCCCCATTCAAAGAGCCAAAAGGCACACCAATCCAGCCTGAAAGCGCCAGAAGAATCAAAGGAACCGTTGAGTTGTTTCCAGATTATGTTGAAGGATTAAAAGATGTTGAGGGGTTCTCTCATATTATTTTGATATATCATTTTCACTTATATTAGAGGCCACAATTATTTTCTTGTCAGGCTATACACAATTAATTGCACGCTTCCAAATTTTAAATAAATTCGACAAAAATTGACAATCTAATTAATTATTCAAAAAAACTTTACTAATAAATTTCAAATAGCAAATTGTGTAATAAATAAAATATGGAGTTAAAGATTAGAAATTATATGAGAATAAAGATATTTTTATTTTTAATGTTTTTTGCTTTTTCTACTGTTTGTTTTTCCGCTAGTGATTATAAATACATTACTGATATTTCTGTATTTGGAAACATTAATGTTAGTGCCAAACTAATTGAATCTGCCTCTGGTCTTGCTCCTGGAGATATTTACTCTCAAGAAAATATATCTAAAGCAATAAAAAGTATTTACAAGTTAGGCCTATTCAAAAAAATTGATATTAATAAAGTTGATTCTGAAAAAGGTGTGGAAATCATTATAAAGGTTGCAGAATATCCGATTATTCAAGAGATACTTATTACTGGTAATAAAAAGATAAAAAACGAAGATATTAGAGTTGCGATAAATGTTGTAAAAGGTGATTATTGGTCAGACGAAAGAAAATTTGAAACACGAAATCATATTCTCTCGCTGTATTATGATAAAGGTTATAGACTTGCATCTGTAAGTTTTGATGAGAAGGAACTACAATCAAATAAGATTGGATTAACAATTCTAATTAATGAAGGCCAAAAAGTTACAATAAAAGAGATAAGATTTAGTGGAAACAATCAAGTAGATGACAAGAAGCTTAGAAAGATTATCAAAACAAAGATAAATAGTTTATTCCGGTCAGGTGAATTTAAACTGGAGAAGTTTGAGCAAGACATTACAAGAATTGAAGATTATTATCACTCAAAGGGATTCATTGATGCAGCAGTTAAAAGTTGGGATTCTGAGTATGATGATAAAGGAAATCTTATTCTTGAAATAGAAATTTATGAAGGAAATCAATACAAAATTGGTTCTGTTACAGTTGAAGGAAATTACAGATTTAGCGACCAAGATATTCTAAATCAATTTAAGTTCAAGTCAGATGAGATTTTTGATCAAGCAGAATTTAATAATAAACTGAATACAGTGCACTCTTTATATTATGAAGAAGGATATATTTATTCTACTATTAGTCAAGATATAAAAAGAGAAAATGATTATCTTAATATAATTCTTAATATTTCTGAAAATACTCGTGCAAGGGTTCGCAAGATACATATTAAGGGAAATACAAAAACGAAAGAGAAGATTATCCGAAGGCAACTCGCGATTGTTCCTGGTGATTATTTTCGCCAATCCTTATTAATGCGGAGTCAAAGGAATATCTATAATCTTGGATTTTTTGAACCAGATATAGGCCTGGATTACCAACCGATTAATGATGAAGGAGATATTGATCTTATTTTCATTGTTAAGGATAAGCAATCCGGTACAGCAAATGCTGGAGTTAGTTTTGACCAAACGGATAAATTAGTTGGTTTTGTCTCTCTTGCACATAACAATATATTAGGAAATGCATGGCGTCTTGCCTTACAATGGGAATTCAGCGGAATAAAGCAAAACTATGATATAAGTTTTACTAACCCATATTTTCTTGATACAAATACACTTATTGGTTTTGATATATATCATACAAAGAGGGATTGGGAAGACTGGAATTATAGAATTTATAGAACCGGAGGTGGCATTCGCATTGGCACAATGATTCCCTGGATTGATTATTCAAAGATTACCTGTGGTTACTCACTTACACAGAAAAAGTATGAAATTCTCAATTCCGGGGATGAGGTCTCAGATGACCTTCAGGAGTTGGTTGATAAGGGGTTTCAATTAACAAATAATATTTTTGTTACTTTAGAAAGAGATGGAAGAGATAATATTCTTCGTCCAAGTGAAGGCTCACTTATAAAATTATATACTGAATTGGCAGGCGGCCCAATAGGAGGTAATGAAAATTATTATAAAGAAATCGTTCAAACTAATTGGTATTTAAAACTTTTTTGGAAAGTTGCATTAGGGATGAAGTGGAGAATAGGTTATGTAAAAGAGTTTGGAAAATCTGATAATGTACCGCCTGATGAAAAATTTTATCCAGGAGGAACGGGTACGGATGGTATTAGAGGTTATTCCGATAGAAGTGTCATTCCTTCATTAGATGGTGGCAGAGCAGAATTAATTTGTTCATCTGAGGTTACCTTTCCAATCTCCGGGGACCAGATAATCGGAATTCTATTCCTTGATGCGGGTAATTCGTATAATTACCTTTCAGAAATGGATGTACAGAGATTGAAAAAAGGTGCCGGCATCGGTTTAAGAATAATGTCGCCTATGGGCTTAATCGGATTCGATTATGCCTACGGATTTGATAAAGAAGCTAAGAATAAATGGCAAACCCATTTTCAATTTGGAACAACTTTTTAGAAGGTTCCAATGATATTCCTCATTTTGGTGGATTTTATTTTACCACCCCGATACAGTCGTTCCTCCTTACGGGGCAAGCTGAGAACACTGAATTTTACTGAAAACTATTATTCAGTGGTTCTCGGTGCTCTCGGCCTGCCTGGCGTAGCCTTGGCAAAGACAGGTGGTTAATTTTTATGTCCTGCAAAAGAGTAAAATATTAAGTAAAAATTTATTAGATTATATCAGATAAAAAAGGAGCTTAAGATGTTAAAAACTATGTTTAATCCTCCCGATGTATCGGGAAGGAAAAAGATGATTCTTTATTTTATGATTTCCTTGCTTGTGGTACCAGTATTAAACGCAGGTGATTTTAAGATAGCATTTGTAGATGTTGACCGTATCTATAGTGAATTGACAGAAGTGGCTGAAGCAGAACAACAGTTTCAACAGAAAGTAAACGAATGGGATAGGGAATTAGCTGAAAAAGAGGACGAGATAACACATTTGGAGGAAGAATACGCTAACCTTCCGCCAATCGTTACTGATAAGGTAAAAAAAGAAAAGCAAGATCTTATTCAGCAAAAAAAGAGAGAATTGTATGAACTTCATAATGAACTTATTAATCGGGCTGATGAAGAACAACTTGCATTGATGAAGCCCATAAGTAAAAAAGTCCGTGAGACTATTAATACTATTGCTGAAGAAAAGGGCTTTGATATGATTTTGAATTCAGCGCAAGGAACTGTTGTTGTTTATGCAAAAAATGAAGAAATGGATATAACAGATTTAGTTTTACAAAAATTAAAAGAATCCACTGAATAATGAAAGTTTTCAAGAATTCTATTACTCTTGCACAGGCTAAGAGAATTGCTCAAGGTGAACTTATATTAGTTAAGGACTCGGTTCTCAATTCTGTTGCAAGCTTAAAAGATGCGGATGCTTCTTCAGTAGCATTTTTTCAAGACGAAAAATATTTGAGTTCTTTCATAAAATCAGAAGCAGGTCTTATAATCATACCTAAAGATGAAGACCTTTCTAAAATTCCAAGAAGGAATTATATCCTGTGTGAGAAGCCATATCTTTCCTTTTTAAGGATAGTAAAATTTTTTTTAGAACAAGAGACTAAAAAAATATCAGGTACGGATGTCCATCCAAGTGCTGTTATTGATTCTTCTGTTGTTCTACCAAAAAATATCAAAATATCTTCTAATGTCGTTATAGAGCAAAGGGTAAAGTTAGATGACAGGATAGAGATTGAAGCCAATACTGTTGTAAAACGCGATTCACTGATTGGGGAAGGTTCTCATCTTTTCCCTAATGTTGTCATTTATGCAGAAACAGTGATTGGAAAAAATGTAAGAATCCACGCTGGTAGTATAATTGGCTCAGATGGTTTTGGTTATTTGTGGGATGGAGCAAAACATCAGAAGATACCACAAATCGGCAGAGTAATAATTGAGGATGATGTAGAAATCGGTGCTAATGTTACTATTGACAGAGGAACATTGAGTGATACAATTATAAAAAAAGGAACTAAAATTGATAATTTAGTTCAAATTGCCCATAATGATATAATTGATAAAAATGTTATTCTTTGTGCTCAAGTGGGTGTAGCAGGAAGTTCAGAGATAGGAGAAAATTCAGTCTTAGCAGGACAGGTCGGCGTTGCAGACCATATTAAGATAGGAAAAAGAGTTAAAGTTGCAGCTCAATCTGGTGTATCAAAAAACATTGAAGATGATAAGATTGTTTTTGGTTATCCTGCTGTTGATATGAAATTACAGAAAAAAATCATATTTGCTATGAGGGAATTGCCAGAAATTCGGAAGTATTTTCATAAATTGATGAAAGAGGATAAGAATGTTTGAAAGCATAGAAAATCAACAAACTATTAAAAATCCTACAAGCTATACTGGTATTGGATTGCATACAGGAAAAATAAGCACAGTGACTTTCAAACCAGCACCTGCCAATACAGGTATTATTTTTCGTAGGGTAGATTTGCCGGGGAAGCCAGAAATTCCTGCTGACCTCAAACATGTAACCGGTCTTGAAAGAGGTACAAATATTGGTATAAAAGAGGTTAAGGTTGCTACAATTGAGCATGTTTTAGCTGCAATAAGAGGTTTAGAAATAGATAACATTATTGTTGAGGTTGATGATGAAGAGCTTCCCGTTGCAGACGGCAGCTCTATTGAATTTGTCAAGGCGCTTCGCAAGAGTGAGATAGTTGAACAAGGTGCTGAACGAAAATACCTTGCAATTACAAAGCCAATGTCTTTCTCAGTCCCTGAACATAATGTTGATGTTGTTGTAGTCCCATCAGAATCTCTCAAAATCACTTTTTTTATTGATTTTAATCATCCTAATTTTAAACCTCAATACACTTCTATGGTTTCATTAAGGGATGAATTTGAGGAAGGATTTGCATCAGCCAGGACATTCTGCTTTGTAAAGGATATAAAATCGCTCAGAGTAGCAGGATTAATAAAAGGTGGCAGTTTAGATAATGCTGTTGTAATTGGAGAAGATGATATGTCTGACCCTGAATTTCAAGAATTAAAAGAACTTTTTGGCTTTAAAGGTAAGTTGAAATTGAATAAAGATAAGATACTTAATCCCAAACCATTGCGTTATTATAATGAGTTCGTCAGGCATAAAGTCATAGATTTAATAGGAGATCTTGCATTGCTTGGCATCCCTCTAAAAGGGCATATTCTTGCTGCTCGCTCTGGACATAAAACTAATATTGAATTAATAAAGAAGATTCGTAAATTATATGAAAATGAGATTCTTAAAACTAAATATCAGAAAAAACTTGTAAAAGGTGTAGTTTTTGACAATGAAGCAATTAAACGTATCTTACCTCATCGCTATCCATTCCTATTAGTTGATAAAATAACAGGATTTGTAGCCGGAGAAAATATAGTTGGGGTGAAAAATGTCTCAACCAATGAACCATTTTTTCAAGGACATTTCCCAGGACATCCAGTTATGCCCGGGGTGTTGATTATAGAAGCTATGGCTCAAACTGGTGGTATATTAATTCTTAATGAATGTGAGAACCCGCAAGACTATGTAGCTTACTTTGTTTCAATAGATAAAGTTAAATTCCGAAAGCCTGTTGTGCCCGGTGATAGGTTGGAGTTCAAAATGAGATTAGTAAAATCTAAAGTAGGTATGACAATTATGGAAGGCAAGGCTTATGTTGATAATGAGCTTGTTTGTGAAGGTATTTTTAAAGCAAAGATAGTAAAGAAATGACAATCAAAATTCATCCTACAGCAATTGTTGATAAAAATGCAGAAATAGAAGAGGATGTAGTTATAGGCCCTTTTACAATTATTGGTCCTGAAGTTAAAATCAAAAAAGGCGTACAGATAGCTTCTAATGTTGTTGTTGATGGCAGAACCGATATAGGTAACAATTGTCGTATCTTTCACTCCGCTGTGATTGGCACAATACCGCAAGACCTGAAATATAAAGGTGAAAACACACAAACGATTATTGGAGATGGAACTATAGTTAGAGAATTTGTAACTATAAATCGTTCTACCCGTATAGACTATCCAACAAAAATTGGTGAGAACTGTTTACTAATGACATATGTTCATGTGGCTCATAATTGTCAAATAGGAAATTATGTTATTTTGGCAAATTCTGTTAACCTTGCAGGACATGTTCTGATTGAGGATAGAGCATCAATTGGTGGAATGACACCAGTTCATCAATTTGTTAGAATTGGATGCTATTCTTTCATAGGTGGGTTTTCAAGAATTACCCAGGATGTTGCCCCCTATACAAAAGGCACAGGAATTCCGTATAAATCAGTCGGATTAAATTCAGTTGGATTAATGCGAAATAATTTTTCTGAGAAGACGAAAATTCTCTTAAAAAAGATGTATAGAATATTTTATAATTCCCATCTAAATACCACTCAGGCAGTCAATAAGATTAAAGATGAGGTAGAGATAATTGATGAGGTTGCACATTTTTTAGAGTTTGTACAGAACTCTAAAAGAGGCATTGCTAAATAATAAAAATGTTAAAATGTAATAAAAAATTTGACAAGTATAAAACTAAAGCTAATATATGTTACACTGAAGTTTCATAAAAAGATCTTGGAGGATTATATGACAAAGCAAGACTTGATTGAAAAGGTTGCAATGGAAATTGATGTTTCCAAAAAGAAGGCAGATGATGCTATCAATACAATTCTTGATAGTATTAAGCTAAGTTTGGAAAAAGGCGAGAAGGTGACACTTGTTGGTTTTGGTACTTTTAGCGTAGTAAAAAGAGCTGCACGTATTGGTGTAAATCCTGCAACAGGTGCCAAACTTAACATTCCAGCTACTAAGGTAGCCAAATTCAAACCCGGAAAAAAATTGAAGGAGGCTGTAAAGTAGTATTATTTTATTAAAAAGGCAAGGAGATATCTTCTTGCCTTTTTAATACAAACAAATTAGGATTCAAAATGAAATTTTCAATTGAAAAAAATCAAATCTTAAATAAAATACAATTTATAAACAGTATCGTTCCAATTCGGAATCCTTTACCAATCCTTACAAACATATTGCTTGAAGCTGATGAAGAAAACAATATCATTAGATTATCCTCTACAGATTTGGAAGTTACTGCTGTTTCAGAAATAGAATGTCAGGTAAAAGAAGGTGGGAAGATTGCAATTCCTGCCAAAAATATTACAGAGATAATCAGATACATACCTGAAGACGAAATTCATTTTTCTGTAAAAGAAAATAAATGTAGGATTAAATGTCTTAACACTGATTTCAGTTTAATTTGTGCAAATCCAGAAGACTTTCCAGAAATCCCAGAAAGAAACTGGGAAAGTAGTTTTACAATTAATGCTAAATTGTTTTCTAAGATAGTTGAAAAAACATCTTTTGCTATTTCTGACCAATTCGGACGCCCCGCATTCTCTGGAATTCTTTGGGAATTAGATGAGCATTTACAGAAAATGGTTGCTACTGATGGAAAAAGATTGGGAAAATATGAAACCCAACTTCCACTAAATATTGAGAAGAGAAGCATAATTATGCCAATTAAAGGTCTAAATCTTGTCCGAAGAATAATTACTGATGAGATTCCAGATTTGAGAATACTTGCAGAAGAAAGTGCTATTAGCTTTGATTATAACTCATATAAAATTTATTCCCGCTTAATTGAAGCTAATTATCCTGACTATGAAGCTGTTATTCCATACGACAATTCCAAAATTGTTGAGATAGATTTAGAGTCATTAAAAAATGCTGTCCATCGGGTTTCTCTGCTTGCGTCTGAAGACACCTTTACTGTAATGCTGAATTTTTCAAAGAATCAATTAGAGATTTCCTCTGAAGATGTTGAGAAAGGTTCGGCAGATGAAATTTTGGAAATCGGTGCTGAATCAATTAAAATTGAAAGTTTTCAGATTGGTTTTAACTATAAATATTTGTTGGAAATATTAAATCTTATTGATAGCGAAAAGGTTCAAATTAAATTTGAGAATAGTTTAGACCCGGTATTATGTTACAATACAGAATATCCTGAAAACGAACAGAATGTTTTTCTACTAATGCCTTTAAGATTGTCTGAGAGCATATAATTTCTTTTATAAAAAGTTGATAATAAGCACCAGTTTTCTAATTGGTGCTTTTTTATTTGTGACGATTTACTGCGCTTCTTCCAGCCATACGCCTGGTTTTAATTTCATATTTTCTGAAGATATCAAACTTCTGAGCATATAGTCTATATGTAACCTTGATTCTGAATCTTGAAAAATTGTTGTTGTATTTTTTGCTTAAAATTTCTGCGTTGTTGTATAAAAATGAAACTAATTTTTGATTATTATTTGGAATTTTCAGATTAACTCTTCGCTTCTTTTTAGATAAGATTTTTTCAATATATTTTTCAATCTCTTCAAAATATTCTCCTGATTTGGCTGATACGAATACAGAGTTTGGAAAATCCATCTTTAATTTTTTCTTCATAAAAAGGAACTGATACCTTGGCAGTAAATCAATTTTATTAAAAACAAGCAACATCTCGTTATCTTCCGCCCCGATTTCCTTCAAAGTAGAAAAAACTGTTTCTATATATTCATACAATTTTGGATGAGAAATGTCAATTATATGAAGAAGGAAATCAGCGTTTATTACTTCTTGCAAAGTAGCATGAAAAGAAGAAATTAGGTATGGAGGGAGTTTACGAATAAAACCAATTGTATCTGAAATAATAATTTTATCTTTAGAAGATAATGTTTTACCTTTCGTTGTTGTATCTAAAGTGGAGAATAATTTATTAACAGTATAAATGTTGGATGATGTTAACTTATTCAATACAGTAGTTTTGCCAGCATTAGTATAACCAACGATTCCGACAGAAAAAAGATTGCTCCGTTTTTTCCGTTTAATCTCAGTGGTTTTTTCAACAGCTTTTAGCTTTGACTTAAGGAAAGAAATCCTATCATTAATTCGTCTTCGGTCAACCTCTAATTGTTTTTCACCCGGACCGCGAAAGCCAATACCACCTTCTATTCTGGATAGATGAGGCCATTTTCCTTTAAGTCTGGAGAGATTATACTCAAGTTGTGCTAACTCCACTTGTAATTTGCTTTGACGAGTTTTTGCATGTTGAGCAAATATATCTAAGATTAATTGTGTGCGGTCAATTATTTTTAGATTTGTAATTTTTGATAGATTTCTATCCTGATAGGGTGACAGATTATCGTCAAAAATTATTACATTGGCATGTTTATTTTTTGCGGTTTTTGATACTTCCTTTGCTTTGCCAGAACCTATGTAATGTGCGGAGTGTGGATAAGGTCTTGATTGTTTTTCAACCCCCACCACTTCTACATTTGAGGTTACAGTAAGCAAAGATAATTCCTGAAGAGATTCCTCTACATCATAGTTGGATTTGTCTTCAGTTTGCAGTCCAACTAAAATTGCTTTTTCAGTTTTTGTTTCTGTCTTGAAAATAACTTACCTCGCGGAAATAGTTTATCTTAGAAGCAACATCTTCTGGCTAACTTTGGTTTTCCCATCAATTTCTAAATTATAAAGATATATTCCACTTGGGACTGGTTTACTTTTTTCGTCAGTTCCATCCCATGATATGGAGTAAAGCGACTCTGTCGCTTTTGCGGAGAGAGACTCTCCGCACTCCAAACATCTTACGAACTGTCCTTTAAGATTATAAATATTTATCTTTGCCTGCCGGGGCGTAGCGTAGCGAAGACTGGTGGCTGAAAAAGAAATCGTGGTCGAGCCCGTGAATGGATTGGGGAAGTTTATCAATTGATATCCATATTTTTCAGCTATTTCTGGCAAGTGGTCAATACTTGTTAAATCTATATCAAGAACAGTAGCTAATTCAATTGGGTCAATCTCACCTTGATTAGTGCTACCTGCGTAAGCAAAGCGTCCATGAGATATATAGTGCAATCCAATAATTGGAAAGTATAGTGAAGTTCCTTGTATAGGATTGATAATATCAACATAACCCATATTTACCAATTGTCCACATATATTGCATGTTTCTAATCCCCAAACTTCACAATATTCCAAATAAACCTGATCAGTTGGTGGTGTTCCACCGAACTCAACCACAGGCAAGTCGCTGATATACTCAATAATTACTTCTGTGATTTCCTGTCCATCATCTATACCTAAATTATGCGTTTGAGGATTGTTTGGACCAGTCTCATAATATAATTCAGAAGGATTATTCAGTCCATCATCGTCATTATCATTTGCGGTTTCTACTATGAGATGCTGTGTATCAAAAGGTGCTAAAACTTCTTTCAAAAGTTCAATATCAACTCTTGATGTATCTCCTTCAATTATATATGAAAAACTGCCATGTTCCATAAAATGGAGTGCCATATAAGGAATACCTATTTCAAGATTGCGGAGAGGATTATATATCACAACAAATCCCATATTTGCTGTTTCTCCACAGATTGGGCAGTTGTAAAATCCATTAGCAAAAACATCCACAGCATAGCATATAGTATCAGATATTTCTCTGGGTAAAGAATCAATTATGGTTTTGTATGATTTTGCAATAGAATCTGCAGAAGTAGGATACAAACTAAAACAATGAGTGCCTAAAAGTATTTCCTCTCTATAACTCAGATAGTCATTATCAGGGTCATCACCAACTGGTAACCAATGGTCATCAGCAAGAAGAGATGCTCCTGAAGCTAATAAGAAAGCAGCAGCTATTGGTAATGCTTTTCTGCCAAGATTTGCAATATGATGTGGCAAAAGTTTTATCTCTGGTTCTGAAAATATTTGTTTGCACTCATTGTAAATTTTCTGATAATATGGAATAAGCGAAGGTGTGATTCTACAATTTGGGCAAACCCAGTGAAAGAGTATCTCCTGCTCCTTGCCAATATACGGATTTTTTGTGTATCCATTTTCAACAAAGTTTTTCACACAACATGATGGATAACCGAAAAGAAATCCTTCCTTTTCTCTGTCAGACTTTTGAATAGTTATAGGTTTGTTCTCAAAATTTTTAAGATAGATGTCTAAATATCTGGATTTGGTGCTAAATATAGTTTCGCTGGTGTATTTTCCATTGAGAAGTTTTCTTTTTATATTTTCTACTTTCAAACCGTATCTTTTCAAAATTTTGGCTTGTCCAGATTTTATTGGTATCCCTTTTTCCCAGCGGCTTAATGGCTTTATTTGATGTTTCGTAAGCATTGCTAAATACGCCAGTTGGAAGTCTAACTTTGTCAGCGAATTTTTCATCTTTTCCTCCTTAATACCTAAAAATATTTTATGATAAAAATTGTCAAGGAAATTCATTAAAAAAACTAAAAATTTGACTTAAAAGTGTGAATTTAAATTTAGTGTTATAAGTTTTTCATAGAGGAAGTATAAATATGGATGTAAAAAACGATATTATAGAAATTCTAAAAAAAGAAGCACAAGCAATATTAGAAGTTTCAGAAAAGGTGGATGATAATGTAAATAAAGCTATTGAGCTGATTATGAATTGTAAAGGAAAAGTAGTTATAACTGGTATAGGTAAGACAGGAATAATCGGTCGTAAGATTTCTGCAACTCTGGCAAGCACAGGAACGCCATCAATATATCTTCATCCTGCAGAAGGAATACATGGTGATCTTGGAATGGTAGATTGCAAAGATGTTGTTGTTATGATTTCTAATAGCGGAGAAACTCAAGAACTAATTGATATTATTCCGTTCTTCAAAAAGCATAAAAACAGCATTATCTGTTTGACAAGTAATTGTAAATCTACATTAGCAAAATTGAGTGATACAGTTATTGATATTGGAGTGCCAAAGGATTTTGAACCATTGGGATTAGTGCCAATGGCGAGCACCACAACCGCTCTTTCTATGGGTAATGCTCTTGCTACAATTGTCCTTAGACTGAAGAATTTTCAGAAGGATGATTTTGCTCTTCTTCATCCAGGTGGTATAATTGGTAAGAGATTGCTCCTGAAAGTTAATGATATTATGCATTCTAAAGAGGAAAATCCTGTAATTGACTCTCATCAAAAACTTAAAGATGCAATTCTTGTTATGACTTCAAAAGGGCTTGGATGTGTGAGTATTATTGATGACTCTGGAAAATTGGTTGGTATAATAACAGATGGCGATTTGCGTAGAATCTTGCAGAAATATAATAATCCATTGGAGTTAGAAGTTAATCTGCTGATGACAAAAAATCCAAAATCTGTTACACAAAATAGTTTGTGCATAAATGCTCTCAATTTAATGGAAAAATATGCAATTACTATGTTACCTGTTGTTGATAATGATTATCAACCCATTGCAATGATTCATATGCACGACTTGATAAAAGCTGGTTTGGTTTAATGTAAAATAAATGAGATATGCAAGATAAGATTTTTTTGACCTCACCTCAATCCTCTCCTAAAAGGAGCGGAAGACAAAATTCTCCTTCTCCTTATATAACAGGAGAAGGAGTTAGAGGTTGAGGTTAATCAAAAGTTTTTTATAATGTCTCATAAAAAAATGAAAATGATCTATTTTGCAGATCTCATATACAATAATATGTAGGAGAAGAGATGTCTTTTAATTTTAAAGGAAAAAGCTTATTAACTTTAAAAACACTATCTAAAGAGGAGATAGCATATTTGATTCTAAATGCTATTGAGTTAAAGGAAGCAAAAAAATCACACAATTTACAAAAGAAGCTTGAAGGGAAAAATATCGCTTTGCTTTTTGAGAAAACTTCCACACGAACTCGCTGTGCTTTTGTTACTGCTGCATATAACGAAGGTGCGCATGCAGAATTTTTAGGAAAGAATGATATTCAATTTGGGAAGAAAGAAACTGTTGAGGACACTGCAAGAGTTCTTGGAAGAATGTTTGATGGTATTGGTTTTCGCGGATTTAAACAAAAAACAGTGGAATCTCTTGCAAAATATTCTGGAGTTCCTGTTTGGAATGGGCTTACTGACCTTTATCATCCAACACAGATTTTAGCAGATTTTATGACCGTGCAGGAACAATTTGGTTTTTTGAAAGGTGTTAAATTCGCTTATGTCGGTGATGGAAGAAATAATGTCGCAAATTCATTAATGATCGGTGCATCAAAAATGGGTATGGACTTTCGTATTGTGGCTCCAAAATCATTGTGCCCTCAAAAAAAACTTGTTGAAGAATGCCAATTATTTGCAAAAGAATGTGGTGCAAAGATAACTATTACTGATTCTGTAGATGCGGGTGTGAAAGGTTGTAAAGTAATTTATACAGACATCTGGGCTTCTATGGGCGAAGAGGATAAAATTACAGAAAGAATTGCTCTCCTAAAACCATATCAGGTTAATATGGGTATGATAAAGAAAACAGAAAATGATAATACAATATTTATGCATTGCTTGCCTTCCTTTCATAATCTTGAAACAGAAACAGCAAAGAAATATCCGAAAATTTGCGAAGTAACAGATGAAGTCTTTGAAAGTAAATATTCCAGAGTTTTTGACGAAGCAGAAAACCGTGTTTGGACTATTCAAGCGGTAATGGTGGCAACGATATAAAGGCAAAAGGTAAAAGGTAAAAGGCAAAAAAAGATTATCCGTCTTCGTCCCAATAAAAGAGTCGGGACTTCGCCGTGACTAAAGAAGGATGGAAAGATTATATATTAAAGGCGAAAGAAAAAGCAAAAAAAAGTAAACAAGATTGTCATTCCCGATGTCATCCCCGACTTGATCGGGGAGGGAATCTATAATAAAATGTAAATGTAAAATGAAATAAAAAAAGATTATAATAAAAAGATTAAGTAGAAAAAAGAAACAATGATTCCAGATTTGGAATTAAAATATTATTTTCGGTAGTTTACGGTGTTTACCCCGTGAAATATTTTGTTTGTAAATTCTTCTACCCTTTTAATAAGTTATTATTTCACCCGTCTGCCCGTCTCCCGATATATCGGGAGCCGAGACAGAGGAGCCGAGCCTGACGGGGTGAATCGGTGGTTAATTTAATTATAATGACTGAAAAGGTAAAAAGTGAATAATAAGATAATCTATTGTTTATTTATTTTCTTGCTTCTATTTAATTTCCTTCAAGCAGATGAGTGGAAATTATCATACAAATTAGATGTCCCGATTATTATCTCCTCTTTAGGTTTAGATTTATCTGCCAATTCATATAAAAGAACAATTGATGGGCTTTCAGAAAAGCAAATCAAGGAATTGGACAAAAATAAGATTTTCGTTTTAGATAGATTTGCCGCGGATTTATATGATTTGAATTTGAAAAAAGTAAGCGATTATACAGTTTATACCAACTTTCTAATCCCAATTGGAACCTCACTTCTTATTGATAAAGAGAATTTTCTTTCAGATATGGTTATTTACGGTGAGATGATGTATTTACAAGCTGGTATAACCAAATGGTGTAAGTTTTTGACCAAAAGAAATCGTCCATATACTTATAATGATAAAGTTGATGATTCAAGGAAAGATAATCGTGATGCAAGATTTTCCTTTCCATCTATGCATACATCAACAGCATTTTCTGCCGCAGTTTTTGGCTCATATCTATATCAGGAGAGAGGTGGACAGTATCCAACTCTATTCTGGATTGCTAATCTTTCCTTAGCAACAGCAACAGGCGTCTTACGAATTGCAAGTGGAGACCACTTTCCAACCGATGTAATAGCTGGAGCAGTAATTGGCTCTGCTATTGGATATTTGATTCCAACCCTGCATAGAGTAAAAGATTCAAAAGTGCCTTTTCATTTTACAAGAAATTCAATTTTTTTAACAATGAAAATATAGATTCTTTACAAAGACCTTCAGGGTTTGGGAAACCCTGAAGGTCTTATGTTTTTATCAAAAAATCTCCGAGGCAAACCATATATCAAACAAGATTTGATCCCCGCGTACGCGGGGACTGTTTACTTCTTTTCAAACACCATTATAAATGGTGTTTGAGCATTTGTCATATCTTTCTATTGTTGGGTGTCAAAGGTAGGAAAAACTCGTGCAAGTTAATGTGGTTCGTGTAAATTATTTTGATTTAAATAAAAATCCCCGAAGTGATTAACTTCGGGGATAATATATTGAGAAGAAAGAAAACCTTATCTTACGATAACCAACTTCTTAACTTCATTGAAGTTGTCTGTCTTGAGCTGATAGAGATAAACGCCAGGAGAAAGGTTTCTTGGAACCCAAGTTTCTGTATATTCATCAATCATTTTTTCTTCATTAACTATTTCCCTAACCAATTCACCTAAAACATTATACACTTTAAGTTCAACATATTTAGTATTTCCTTCAAGGCCACCAACCATAAACTTAAATCTTATCTCATCTCCAAGTTGAACAGGATTAGGAAAGCAGGGATTCAAATTTCCAGTAATTATATTCAATTCTCCATTACCATCAATATCAATTGATTTGTATTCAATTGGACCGTGAATATCATTCATTCCACCAAGATTTACTACTTCAAGCCAATAATAGTAATTATTCAGCACATTTGCTGTAATATCCTCAAATGTGTAACTTTGTGTTATAGAACTATTCCCATGACCATCAATAAGCTCATAATTGATGGGATTTCCAGCAGTATTGATATCATCATTTTCAGAGCGATAAATATAAAATCCTTGAACATCTGTCTCACTCGCAGTTTTCCAGTTTATTAAAACATATTCCATATCAGCTTCATTAATAGTATAAACCGCGGTGAAGGAGGAGAGTTCTACTGGGAGGGTTTGGTCATCATTATCTCTGGGATTTATTCTATAATATGGTCCACTATTATACCAATCCACAACACCTGTCATCTCTTGATATGTTGCACCAACAGTTAATGAGAAAACTCCAAGATGATAATCTACATTATCGCCGACATAGAAATATGTAGTACCTCCATCATCAGTACATCTATAATAATAATTACCTGAAGATTCCACATAAAAATTTTCAATCTTTACAAGTTGACCTTCCCACTTTTCACCGGGGTTAGTATCTACTGTTATATTTTCATTAATATCTGAGCCATCTATAATTGTTGGACCATAAGGAGTATTACC
>CAYNOU010000055.1:0-18527 GCA_964398885.1 uncultured Candidatus Cloacimonadota bacterium
AAATTTACTATACATATACGATAATGTGCACGGCTTCGTTCCGATAAATCGGAACCAGGAGAATAACCCATACTAAAACCTTTTGAGTATTTGGTTTACCAAGGCGTCAGACTTCGTTAGAAAACTTCGCCGTGACAAGTAGTTTTGAGCGAAATTTACTATACATATACGATAATGTGCACGGCTTCGTTCCGATAAATCGGAACTACGCCGTTGCAGTCTTCGTTTTTCGCTTTGCTCAAAACGAAGACTGGTGGAGCTAACGGGACTCGAACCCGTGACCTTTTGTCTGCCAGACAAATGCTCTCCCAACTGAGCTACAGCCCCACTAAATTCCTAAAAAAATTTCTTGTTATTTTATGTCAAATTTTGCGTCTATTATAAAAAATTTAAAATTAGTAATTTAGTTTTATGTCAGGTCTTGCTCTTTCATAATTTGTTGAACGGTTTTTGGAATTGCAGATTCAACAAGTTCAGTGCATTTCTCTGAAAAGGTTGAGGTATCTTCCACTTCTATAGCATAGATTTCAATCTGTGAGGGGAGTTTTACATTTTGCTTTTTTACTACTTCAAAAGCGTCAAAAAGACTAATATCATGCGGGGATGAAAGATGGAGAGTTTCTTCAAAATCATTTATAGAAAATTTATGAAGAGTTCCTGGTTTTGCTTTGCCAGTTTTTATAGAATCAATAATTATCAGTTTGTCGTAGCCAATAATTTCATCAATAATTCTAAAACCAGCAGCACTTGCTTCCACAACAGCAATATTTTTACATTTCTTACTTATCTCTTTAGCGATACGGATTCCGACTCCATCATCGGTAAGAATCGGATTGCCAAGTCCAAGAATTAATGTCTTCATATCTATTAGCCACGAATTTTCACAGATAAACACAGATAAAAATAGCCCAACTTAATGTTAAATCTTACGGTTAATTTTTTTAAAAGGAGCCATCAGGAATTCATCCCTGCCCGCCAAGGCTTGGCAGGCGGGCTTCGTCCCGATTATATCGGGACTACGAAGAACGGGCCACATCCTGACGGTGGCGAATTTCAGTCTCTCCTAATAGTTTTTATTATATCTCCATCATTTTTATGTATATTCACAATAAGAGGAGTTTTGCCTGGCAAAGAATGAGTAGCACAAGCAAGGCAGGGGTCATAGGGTCTAAAAGCCATCTCAACCATATTCAGGATTCCATCACCAACTTCTCCATTTTTAATAAGACTTCTCGCAGCTTTCTTAATGGACATTGACATTCCAGCTGCATTCGCAACTGTAGCAACTATCAGATTTACCTCTGTGATAAGGCCTTTCTCATCAGTTTTATAATGATGAATAAGAGTTCCTCTTGGTGCTTCAACAAGTCCGATGCCTTCATCAGGAATTTCTGTTGGCAGATTTCTAATATTTGGGTCAGTAATAGATTTGTCCTCTGTTAGCTTTAATAGTGATTCAGCGGCATACATCACTTCAATGAGCCGAGCCCAATGAAAAGCCAGCGTATTGTGAGCAGGTTTGCCGCCTAGTTTCTCATACATTTTTTCAAATTCTGCGTGAGCAAGTGGAGTTGCCATTCCTTCTGATGCATTTAATCTTGCAAGTGGTGCAACACGATAAATGCCACTCTCCTTGCCATCTATAAAGCCTTTCCAACCAATCTTCTTTAGAAAAGGGAATTTTACATAACTCCACGGCTCCACATGTTCAGAAATATGGGACAGATAATCTTTTACATCAAATCTTGCAAATTCATTTCCGCCAGGGTCAACAACACGAAGTTTGCCTTCATAGAAGTTTACTTTATTGTTTTCATCAACAGTTCCCATATAGTAGGTTTTATGCTTAAAAATGTCGCCAGTGATTAAGTCCATATATTGCTTATTGTTAACCACAATATCATCAAAAAATTTAAGAGTAAATTTTGCAAATTCAAGAATATCTTTGGCATTTTCAAAGAATTCTTGTCTCTGTTCTTCAGTAACACCTTTAGATACGCCTCCAGGCAATCCACAAATAGGATGGATAGCCTTTCCGCCTAATGTGGTTATGATATTGCGAAGTTTTCTTCTTGCATCAATAACCTTTCCGACTATTTCAAGTCCTACCTTATTGATTATCCCCAATATATTTCTTCCTGCCTTTTCAGATTTTGGCCCCACAATAAAGTCTGGACCTCCAAGGAAAAAGAAGTGCAAGAGATGGTCTTCTAACATAAAGGAATTATAGATAAGTTTGCGGATTTTTACTGCTGTCTCCGTTGGTTTAACCCTATACAAATCGTCCAAAGTCTTTGTGGAAGCCGTATGATGGGCAGTTGGGCAGACTCCACAGATTCGGGAAGTAATCCTTGGCATTTCTTCTGCAGGACGCCCAATGCAGAATTGTTCAAATCCCCTCAATTCAGGTATCTGAAAATATGCATTTTTTACATTGCCCTCATCGTTAAGAAAAATCTCTATCTTTCCGTGACCTTCTAATCTGGTGATTGGATTTATGGATATTTTTTTCATAATTAATTATTTCTCCTTTTTTTCATATTTGCCTATCAATCATAAGATGATTGAGTTTTCTCATTCATTAATATTGGCTGAATAATCTTTTTCCATTTTGGATAGGGCATGAGGTTCATTCTCTCACTTCCCAATGTCCGCCCTTTGCAGGGCCTATTCTTTTAATAATACCTTCCGCTTTTAACTTTTTTATATCTTTTTCAATAGCTGTTGTGCTGATATCTAATTTATCTGAAAGTTTTATGATTGTAATGAATTTGTCTTTTTTCATAAAATAAATTATTTTTATTTGGTTTTCACCCAACTTTTCAAATTCTTGCTTAAGTTTTGGGGTAGCTTTCAGTGGTTCAGTTGCAATACCTTTAATCATTGTTCTATCAAATAAATTTGCGTAGAATGAATGCTCATAGAATTTGAATTCAGGGTTTGGTAAATTTGATAATTTCATTGCTTTTTTTATCCTATTAATTCCTGTTCCCAACTTTTCAACAAAAATGGTTCTTGATAATAGTAACGCAATAATAGGATTTCTTGTTTTACTGATTGTGCCAAATTCTTCAGGTTTTAACCATTTAACAAGTCCACCAGGATTAAAAACAATCACCGGCAAGACCTTTTCTGGATTTCTTCGCGCAACACCCCTCAAACCTTCGCTGGCGGCTCTTCGGATGTTAGGATTTTCATCGTCAGCCCAGATTAACATCTCACGGATAATATCCTCTTCTTTCTTTTTGCTGATTTCTACCAGTGCGGTAGCTGCATCTTCACGCTTTTTCCAATTTTTGTATGAAGACAGTTTCCTGATTTCAGGAATAGCATCACTTAGAGAATGAATTCCTTTTTCAATTATTCCTTTCACATCATCTATCATTGTTCAACACTCTTCTGAAATTTTAAGTAAATGTTCTTTACACCTTTATTAGCCTCTCTCTGCAATATTGCCCTAAATTCAGGGATAAGCTCTTTTTTGATTTCAGGATTGCTTTTTGCAATCTCAGTTAAAGCGAAGGCAGCACTCCATCTCACAACAGTGCCTTTATCCTTTGTATTCTCTAAAAGCTTTGGAACCGCTTCCTTAACTCTATCTGGAAACTTTTGAGCAACATTACCGATTACTCTGGCAGATTCCCATTTCACCCTCGGAGCTTTGTCGTTGATGTGTTCAATAACAAAGTTAAGGCAAGTTTCTCCAAATTCTGGCTCTTCATTGGTAACATACTCTATTGTTTCCATACAATTACCTTTCTCAGCAACAGAGCCATTTTCAAAACATCTGATAAGTTCTGCAATCATCTTTTTATTACTCTTTAACATTTCTGCCAAAAGAGTAACAACTTCTTTTGGCTTTTTCTTTGACTTGAGTATTTCATCTATTGTTACCATCTTCTTGCCTCCATTATCCACCTTAATATTAATGACTTTTATATATTACCATGCGGCGAAGGAGCGGAATGTCGTATAACTTGTTTATATCCGAGCATGGTTCGTATATCCTTCCAATTTGTGGGTATATCTGAAATACTTCGTTCGTCCTTCGTCCCGATTTATCGGGACTACGGAGAATGGATAAACCTACGGAGAACGGGTATATCGGGAGACAGACATCCAGACGGAATGTAATCATTTGTCAGACTATTCTTCATTTTTCTTCTGTCAATGTTTATCCTTTCTTTTTCTCATCAATAATGAGGTTGGCAAAGAGAAACGATAGAAAGTTCCAACTGGGTCAATAACTTTGGACATTAGTTTTTCTACTTCTTCTTCACTTGTATTTTCTTCTCCCTCAATTCCTAAAATTGAGGCAATAGCAGATATCATCTTTCCGCCCATATCCATAACTTCTTTTGTTGGGCCAAAGCATCCGCGACAGGGCATATTTGCATTTATACATCGTTCTCCACACCCACTGCGTGTAACTGGTCCCAAGCATATTACACCTTGCTCAAGAAAGCATTTATCAGGGTCGTCAATAATTTCAGAGATTCTTTTTATCTCTTTTATCACAATCTTTTCCAGCTTATTTTCTGCTCGTGGGCAGGTATCGCAAAGACATTTTTCAGGAGCAAGAACAGAACCTTTGACAGGAAGATTCTCTTCCAAAATTGCAGTAATTGCATCCATAATTAAGTCGGGCGGTGGAGGACAACCAGGAAGATAATAGTCTACATCTATTGTTTGACCAAGTGTTCTTACTGTATTGTAAAATTCAGGAAGAGTGAGTTCTCCTTCTGGTACTTTATTTAAAGTTGTTGGAACTGTATTATTAGTATTATCAACAGAAGGTAATTTTTTGTATACAGTATTAAAAATTGTCTCTTTATCCCATAAATTTGCCAATCCTGGAATTCCACCAAGATGGGAACAAGAGCCAAATGCAACTACCAATTTTGATTTTTTACGAAGGATATTAACTATCTTTTCCTGTTCTTCATTTCTTATTGCACCATTTATAAAACTTACAGCAATTTCGTTGTTTCGCATTGCTTCCACATCTTTATACTTAAAATCCAGGGCAACAGGCCAGAACACGATATCTACTGCATCTGTAATTTTAAGTGTATCTTCGTTTAGGTCTATAATGGCTTCTTCACATCCACCGCAAGAAGCACACCAATAAAAGGCGACTTTTGGTTTTGGCATTATTCCCCCAAAATTTTTTTAACCACGAATTAACACAAATTAACACGAATGATATCACGCTAATAATGTAAAATATGTAATAATTTTTTATAAAGTATTATTACAAAACAAGTCTTTCATATTCAAGACTTTTAGCACCAAAATTCAAGATAATTACCAACTATCTCATTTTCAAATTTTACTTTTATTGGAGCCTGCTGGACTGCTTTAATTCCTTCTTTTCCAAATAAAACAATCAATGCATTTTCATTCACCCAGTGTAATATTTTGCAAATTCTCTCTCTTACCATTTTCATTTCCCTGTTATTACACAGGGTAAACCTTTTCTAAGAAACCTGGCCCAAGTATAGTATGCACTTTCATTGCAAGCCCAATAATTTTGTAAGACAGCTCTTTATACAAGATCTTGTTCTTTTTCATTATCATTTGTGTTAATTTGTGTTAATTCGTGGTTGATTATCTTAAAGTTCCTTCATAGTGGGCGGTATACTGACGATTCTTCACTGCTTCTGGAATATAATCAGGCAGAACCATTGGAGAAATTTTTTTTCTATCAATGCCAAGTTTTTCTACTTCTTTTTCATATTCGTAAACATGGTTTAAATTGAGTTTTCCAATTTTCGCACCTTTAGCATATTCTGTTGCGTACTTACCAGCCCTCCTTCCAAATACTATAATATCAAGCTGAGAGTTACCCATCAAACGATTTCTGCCATGCACACCACCAGATGCTTCGCCAGCAACATAAAGTCCTTGTATCTTCGTTTCGCAATGAGTATTTATTTCTAATCCGCCATTCTGATAATGCAAAGTAGGATAAACGAGCATCGGCTCTTTTGCTATATCCACATCAAAACGACCAAACTGCCTTAACATTGCGGGAAGATCTCTTTTGATTGCACCTGCACCATTGATTTGTTCAATAAGTGGGGTATCCAGCCATATCCCGACATTTCCGGCAGGAGTTTTTATTCCATTTTCTCGTTCTGTGCATTCTCTTATAAAAGAGGACGCCTCTATATCACGAGGTTCAAGCGGATATACGAATAATTCGCCATTCTTATTTACAGGTTGAGCGCCCATTCCTCTTAATTTTTCTGTGCATAGAAATCCCACAATTTGCAGAGGATATACAGCTCCGGTCGGATGATACTGGACAGAATCCATATATAATAAGTTTGCACCAGCTCTATAGCCCATAACCAGACCATCTGCGGTAGCACCGTAATGATTTGTGGTTTCAAATCCCTGTATGTGCAGTCTACCAAATCCACCAGTACTAAGGATGGTAGCTTTGGCTTTAACAGTAAAATATTCTTTATTTTCAAGATGATAAAGGACTGCACCTGCGACTCGTCCATTACTATCTTTTATTAGTTCCACAGCAGGTTGATGTTCAAGGATTTTAATCTTATCGGGTCTGTTATAAACTTCATCACGCAGAGTTCTACAGATAGCTGCACCAGTATAGTCTCTGGCGGAATGCATTCGTGGTCTGCAAGTTCCACCACCCGATTTTGTTTTCATTGTTCCATCTAAATTTCTATCAAACATAACGCCAAGGTCTTGCAGCCATTTTATAGCATCTGGAGCGTCACAAACCAATGCTTTTACCAATTCAGGTTTATTATCAAAATGGCCTCCGCCAATAACATCAAGATAGTGCAAATAGGGTGAATCTTCGGGTCTGACAGCGGCTTGAATACCACCTTGAGCCATCATAGAATTGGCGTCACCTATTCTTAACTTTGTAACAAGAATTACATCAGCCCCATTTTCAGACGCAAGTATTGAAGCAGAGAATCCAGCAGAACCAGCACCTATTACCAGGACATCTGTCTCATAATCAGGATGGGATAAATCAAAGTCTGCGGGGTTGATTCTTGAATAAGCCTCAAGCAGTTCAGCTACTTTTGTTGTTATTCTTTCGCCTTTATTCGGACCTATTCTGATTTCTCTTCTTGCCTCTGGTTTGTAGTCTGGATGGAATTTGTTTAGGACCATATCCCTTTCTTCTGCGGACATACGAGGGAATAATTCTTTGCCTGACTTTGCTAATTTTAACCTTGCAGGTCTTGTTCTCTCAACATTTTTTATTGATTCTTGCATATAATCAGGGTACATATTCGCTCCTAATCAGTAAGATTTTGAAAAGATTTATAAAGATTCATAAAAATTAAAAGATTCGTAAAGATTGAATGAGGGAAAGCAAAAACTAAAAATTTGATATTTATATCTTTTTAATCTTTCTAATCTTTGCAGCACTTTAATCTTTACTTAAATCTATCCGAGTTTTATTTCTCTTTCGTAATATAATTTCTTGATTTTTTCTTTGCTCATTTTCATCAGTTCATTCAGCTTCTTATTATATTTTCCTTCTGCGATTTCTTTCACACGGGGTTCAAGGTCAGGACTTTTTTTGAGGAGATACCTTCCACAGAGACGACGAGCTAAAATTCCGGCATTGTATTGCACAATTTCAGAGGGACATCTTAATGCACAAAGTCCACAACGAATACAATCAAATGAAAGGTCTGCCGCTTTTCCAATATCTCCTTTAATAAGGGCTTGAACATAGTCCATAACCTCTATATCTTGTGGGCAGGCTTTTGTGCAAGTATTACAAGATACGCAACGGAATACAGTTGGATAAAGTGTTTTAATAGAATCAATATCAGGTGTTAGTTTTGTGATATCATAGATAGGTTTTTCAGCAGGCACGAAAGGTATTTGTGCAATATACATTCCGTCAGAAACAACTGTTTGACAGGCAAGACCTGCCTGTAATTTGTAGTCACCTTTTTCACGATATAGAGTTGCACAGGCACCGCAAAAGCCTTCTCTGCAGCCCACACCAACTGTAAGTTGAAATCCTGCGTATTCCATAGCAGTCATTATAGTTGAGCCGGCAGGCACATCAAAGCCTTCACCCAAAATATAGATTTTAACCATTTCTTGCTTTTTAGCCATATTTATTCCTCCTTCTTTTTCACCGCAGAGACGCGGAGAACGCAAAGATTTATTACTTTTTTAATAAAAAAACTTTATAAAGAACTATTTTGAAAAATCCTTTCATGCCAAAGGCAAATTTTTCAGAAATTATCATTTTTTATCATAATAATGCCCATTAAAAATAATAATTTCTCTCTGCGTCCTTTGCGACTCTGCGGTGTAAATCACTGCATATTAAAAATTATTAACTAATCTTACTATTCCTTTGGTAAGCAAGTTAACATTAAAGTTAATTAATAGTCCTAATCTTTTATCGGTAATTTTAAGATAAGTTAATAGTTGTGCTTTATGAATTGGTAAAATTTGTTCAACAGATTTTAGCTCAACGATAATTTCATTTTCAGCCAAGTAGTCAACTCTATATGAACAGTTTATCTGTTTTCCTTTATAAATTAAAGGAATGGTATATTCTTTCTTATAATTCATTCTATCTAAATCAAACTCATACCCGAGGCATTCTCTATATGCTGATTCCAATAAACCTGGACCTAAATGTTTATGAACTTCAATAGCGCAGCCAATTATCCTTTCCGAAAGAAGATTTAGTTCTTCTCTATTCATAATATTCCTTATATTTCACAGTAGAGACGCCCCGATTAAATAGCTTCGCATTTAACGGGGTAGGCGGCGAATGCAAAAATTTACCGAAACTATTACCTTATTTTCTCTGCGTTCTCTGCGACTCCGCGGTGGATGTATTTTCCGTAAAATTCATTTTTGGTATTGGACCTAAACTTTTTATTTGTTCAACAAATTCCTTCATAGTATTTGCAAATTTTCTACCTTCGCTGGCAGAAATCCACTCTAAACGCAAACGGACTGGATTAATTCCCATCTGGTCTAAATATTTCTTAAGCAAGATTACTCTTCGTTGTGTTTTATAATTTCCTGTCTGATAATGGCAATCACCAGGATGGCAACCTCCGATAAAAACCCCATCAGCACCATTTTTAAATGCTAACAAAATGTATTGTGGATCAACACGAGAAGAACATAATGTTTTTATTACAACCCCATTTGGAGGATATTTCATTCTGGAAGTCCCCGCTAAATCAGCTCCAGCATAAGTGCACCATTTACAGAGAAAACATACTATTTTGGGCTCAAATTTATTCATCTTTTCCACCTTTCAAAATTTATTCAGTAGAAAGAATAGCTTTTATCATGTTACTAATTTGCTTATCCGTCAGATTCTTCTGCTGAGATGCTCCTGATGGGCAGGCACTGATGCAAGCACCACAGCCTTCACAAAGAATATCATTTACAGTAGCAATTTTTTCAGTTTCATCAAACTCCCGAGCGCCATAAGGGCAGGTTCCAATACAAATCCTACATCCGGAACATAAATCTTTATCAACAGTAGCAATGATTGGGGAATGATATATTTTGTCACTGGAAAGTAGAGCCAGTGTTTTTGCTGCTGCACCAGATGCTTGAGACACTGCATCGGGAATATCTTTTGGTCCCTGGGCAACACCAGCGAGATAGAATCCTGCTTGTAGACTTTCTACAGGTCGCAATTTCGGATGTGCTTCAACGAAGAATCCAGCTTCATCCGTGTTTAGCTTTAATGTTTTCACCAAATCTGCCGTTCCATAACTTGGGACGATGCCCATTGCCAATACAACCATATCTGCTTTTAATTCTATCTTTTTCCCAGAAAGTGTATCCATTCCATGAACTATCATTTTATCTTTTTCTTTATAAATTCTGGCAACTTTACCTCTAATATAAAGAATTTCTTCCTCTGAAACTGCTTGTTGAACAAACTCTTCGTATCGCTTACCTCCAGCCCGAATATCTATGTAGAATATGTATGGCTGACCATCAGAAACTTTATGTTTGTAGAGTTTGGCGTGCTTCAGTGTATACATACAGCAAATTCTGGAGCAGTAGGAGAGATGTCTTTCTGGGTCTCTTGAACCCGAACATTGGACGAAGACGATTTCTTCTGGAATCTTGCCATCGGATGGTCGTCTCATCTCACCACCTGTTGGTCCAGTTGCTGATAAAATTCTTTCAAATTGTAAACTTGTGACAACATCAGGATATTTTCCATAACCATATTCTGCCATATTTTCTACAGGATAAAGGTCATAACCCGTAGCTACAATTATTGCCCCCACTTCTTCTTCAAAGATTTTCGGTTTAGCATCGTAGTTAATTGCGTCTGCCGTACACTTTTCACGGCATTTTCCACAAGCAATTGGCTCAAGGCCCAAACAATTTTCAATATCAAGGGTATATGTAGCAGGGATTGCTTGTGGAAATGGAATATAGATTGCCTTACGCCAGGCAAGACCTTCTTCTTGCTCATTTGGGACTAAAACTGGGCAAACTTCGGTACAGTCATCACATAGATTGCACTTATCAGGGCTAACATATTGAGCTTTTCTTTTTATTTTTACTTTGAAATTACCAATATATCCTTCAACTGATTCTACTTCACTATTAACATAAAGTTTGATATTTTTATGCTTGCTGAGCTGAACCATTTTTGGAGTCAAGATACATTGAGAGCAGTCTAATGTGGGAAATGTCTCTGAGAGTTGAATCATATGACCACCGATGGAAGGCTTTTTTTCAACAACAGTAACCTCATATCCAGCATCAGCAATATCAAGTGCAGCCTGAATTCCTGCAATGCCTGCTCCGATTACTAATGCTTTTTTTGTTACAGGAGCTGATACAGGGAATAATGACTCATTGAGTTTCAACTTCTCAATGGCAGTTTTGATAATCAGATTTGCTTTTCTTGTTGCTTCTTCAATATTTGTATGCACCCAGCTGCATTGCTCACGAATATTAGCAATTTCACATTGATATGGGTTTAATCCTGATTCTTCTATCACACCTTGAAATGTTGATTCGTGAAGAGTGGGAGAGCAAGCAGCAACAACTACAGAGTCTAAATTTTTCTTCTTAATGGCATCCTTTATTAAATTTTGTCCGGGGTCTGAACACATAAACATATAGTTTTCAATATGTGCTACTCCCGGATAATCTGCAAGCTGCTCCGTTAATTTTTCTACATCAACCGTATCTTTGATATTTACTCCGCAGTGACAAACAAAAACACCTATTCTTTTCATTTTATCCTCTAATTTAATGGTTTCCAATTCTTTGAATGGACTGGTCCCTGCTTTTTAAGATATTCAACAAATGTATCAACGAAACCAGCGAGTCCTTTTGCTTGTCTACCTGCATACCATTCTAATCTTATTCTCTCAGGATTTAGTCCTGCCTCTTTTATTTTCTTTTTGAGAGCATCTACTCTTTCTTTTGTTTTCTTGCTTGCGCCCGGATAAGGCGATTCTCCAGGATGACTTCCACTTATCAGCACACCATCAGCACCATTTTGTAAAGCATATAAAATATGCTTGTTATCTAACATTGAAATTGAAAGGAGTCTAATTATTAAAGCATTTGGTTTATATTCCATCCTTCCAATACCAGCAAGGTCTGCGGCCTGATAAGCGCCAATATTACTAAAAAAGCATACAATTTTAGGCTCAAATTCTTTTTCTTTTACAATCTTTTTATCCTTGTATAATATAGCATCTATCATATTATAGATTTGTTGGTCAGATAGGTTCTTTTGCTCTAATGCATCTTCAGGACATTCTGGAATACAAAAGCCACATCCTTTACATTTCATTTCATCAATTACAGCGATATTTTGAATTTCATCAATAGTAATTGCATCAAAAGGACATTTCTTAACACAATCTCCACATCCGGTACATTTTTCAACATCAACTTTCACAACAATTGGCGATTTTTCTATAGTATCATGAGCCAATAATGATAACGCTTTTGAAGCCGACCCAGAAGCCTGGGCAACTGTTTCAGGTATATCTCTTGGCGCTTGGCATGTTCCGGCAAGGAAAAATCCGGGATTAACAGTTTCTACTGGTCTTAATTTAGGATGTGCTTCTGTCAGAAATCCAGATGTTCCTTCTGAAAGATTAAGTTTTCTTGCCAGTTCATCAGTTCCAAAACTTGGTATCATTCCTAATGCGAGAACTGCCATATCCACTTTTGCTTCAATTTTCTTGCCGGAGAGAGTGTCAAAAGCATTGATAATCATTTTACCATTTTCTTTATAAATACGGGAGACCTTACCTCGGATATAAACTAACTTTTGCTCCAATTGTGCTGTTTGGATGAATTCTTCATAATCTTTTCCTGTTGCTCTAATATCAATATAAAAGATATATGCCTGTCCATCCGGCACCTTATTTTTAAACATTTTTGCCTGTTTGGCTGTATACATACAGCAAATTTTTGAGCAATGAGAAAGATGTCTTTCAGGGTCTCGTGAGCCAGCACATTGGACAAAAGCAATTTCCTTTATCGGCTTTCCGTCAGATGGTCGTAACATTTTTCCACCTGATGGACCAACAGCAAAAATAAGCCTTTCAAATTGCAGTCCACTAACAACATCTGGATATTTTCCGTAACCATATTCTCCAATATTTTCCATAGGATATAAATCATATCCGGTTGCAACTATTACTGCACCAACATCTTTTTCAATAATTTCATCTTTTGCATCATAATTGATAGCACCTTCCTTGCAAGCATCTTTGCATTTCCCACAAGCAATAGGATTTAACCCTAAACAGCTATCAATATCCAATGTATATGTATATGGAATCACCTGTGGAAACGACATATAAACAGCCTTGCGATATGAAAGCCCTTCCTCGTATTCATCCGGAACAAGTACTGGACAAACATCTACACAATCCCCACAACCAGTGCATATATCAGGATTAATATATTGTGCTTTTCTCTTAATTTTTGCCTTAAAATTACCCACAGCACCGTCAATTGATTCTATTTCGCTATTAACGAAGAGTTCAATATTCTCATTCTGGTCAATTTGAACCATTTTAGGAGTCAGGATACATTGTGAACAATCAAGAGTTGGAAAGGTTACTGATAATTGAATCATATGCCCACCAATGTATGGTCTCTTTTCCACTAAAAAAACTTTATGTCCTGCATCAGCAATGTCTAATGCAGCTTGTATCCCGGCAATTCCAGCACCAATTATTAACACATTTTTATTTGTTGGCGAAGATATTGGATATAGTGATTCATTCAATTTCAGTTTTTCAATCATAAATTTTATGATAAGAATTGCTTTTTTTGTACCTTCTTCTTTGTTAGAGTGGACCCAACTGCATTGTTCTCTAATATTGGCTATTTCACATTGATATGGATTTAATCCGGCAGATGCGACCGCTTTCCTGAAAGTTGCTTCGTGCATTGTGGGTGAACAACTTGCTACAATTATCCCATCCAATTTTTTCTCTTTTATTGCATCTTTTATAATTTTCTGCCCGGGGTCAGAACACATAAAAGTATAATTAGTGCTATAAACAACATTACTATAATTGCTTATTTCTTTGGCAACCCTTTCCACATCCACAGTATCAGCAATATTTTCGCCACAATGACAAATAAAAACTCCGATTCTTTTCATTCTATCCTCTTATATATTTAGCCACTAAGAACACTAAGAAACACGAAAGGTTAAAATATTTTGTTTAGCCAACCAAGAACACTGAGAAATACGAAAAGCTGAACTGTTCTGATATATGAAAGTTATCACCAGTTTTACAGTTTTTAATCTTTTAGCGATTCTTTGTGTCCTTCGTGGCTTATATCATCCTTTTTGTTTTCAATAAATGTTCTGATATACCTTTTCCATTCCAATTTTCCATGACTACCAAAATTAATTAATATTCCAACTTTTATTCCTGTTGCCTTTAAATAATTTATTATCTGAGCTTCTTCTACTTTTGTTAATTTAGGGATACACTTAAATTCAACTATGATTTTGCCATATCCAATGTAATCAGCTATAAACTCTTTTTTTAATTTTTGGTTTTTATAGTAAACAGATATCTTAACTTGCGTTTCATATGGTATCTGTCTTTTGCTTGATTCAATTACCATTGCTTCTTCATAGACTGATTCTAAGAATCCCTGACCAAGTTCTTTATGTATTTCAATTGCAGCACCTATTATTCTGTAGACTTCTTTCGCATATAACAAATCTTCGTTCATTTTTTTAGCCTTTCTTCGCGTCCTTCCTTGCTTACATCAAATTTTTTTAATAATGGTTTTGATATATTGGAGCAAGGAGTTATCACCAATTTGACAGTTTCTTTTAATCTTTTAGCGATTCTTCGCGTCCTTCGTGGCTTATATCAAACTTTTTTCTTTTAATAATAGTTCTGGATTAACATAATGTAATTTCGTCCAATTTTTATCCCAGCCACAGCCTAATGCGATAGACATAAGTTCAGTAAAATAATAGACTGGCATTTGTTCAAATTCTACAAATTCTTTTGCGGTTTCTTTCTGCCCTTGGTCAAGATTAAAAGCACATAATGGGCAAGATGTAACTATTGCTTCACATCCAGCTCTTCTGGCAGAGTTGATTATCTCATAAGTACGTTTAGCTGTAACATCTTTTTTTGTTACAGTTTGATAAGCACCACAGCATTCCAGGCGATATGGAAATTCAATACTATCTGCGCCTAATGATGTAAGCAAGTCCTCAATAATGCTTGGGTCTTCAAAGTCATCTATTGCAAATTTTTTTGGTCTTACGAGAAAACATCCATAATATCCACCAATTTTTAGTGATGCTAACGGCTTTTTGACTTTCTCTTTTATTGCATCAAAAGTTACTCTATCACGAAGAATACTTAGAAGATGATGAATATCAACTGTTCCTTTATAACGAATGTTTTCTTTATACATCAAATCATTAACCTTGTTTAGATTTTCTTCATCTTCAGTAATGAATTGTTTTGCTCTTTTCAAAGTATTGTAGCACATACTGCAAAGGATTATCAATTCATTTAGATTCTGTTCTTCAGCTCGCAGCAAATTGCGAACTGCACCTAATTGGAGCATCAGGTCATCACTTGTCATTGAGAAAACTGTCCCGCAGCAGACCCAATTTTTCATTTCTTGAAGAGGATAGCCCAATGTTTCCATTATTTTAAGAGCTGATTCTTCAAAATTTTTAGCGTTAGATTTTAATGTACAACCTGGATAATAAGGTAGATTCATAAGTTTTTCCTCACATTATTTTGATTTCTCATTTTTTTACCCTGTCAATTTTCTAAATGCACCAACTAATGCAATCGGAGGCAGTTCTTTCAGGTCTTTCTCATCAATCTCATCAGGATTTAATGGTGCTATTCTTTTTCTCAGGTTTATTGCTCGGAAAGCTTCCATAACTTTTGCAACATCTATTCCTTTTGGACATCTGGTTGAACATTGCAGACAAGCGGAG
Organism: uncultured Candidatus Cloacimonadota bacterium; assembly: GCA_964398885.1. Classification (GTDB taxonomy): domain Bacteria; phylum Cloacimonadota; class Cloacimonadia; order JGIOTU-2; family JGIOTU-2; genus JAGMCF01. The sequence goes on from CAYNOU010000055.1 coordinate 15,491, forward strand.
CATATCCATATTGTTTCACAGTTTAAGATTTCCTCAGTTGCTCCTAACTGAGCAAGACGTATAACTTGATGTGGAGCAATATCCATATAATCAACAACAGGACAACCTGACGAGCAGTTTCCACATTGATAACAATCAAACACATTTTGTCCGGATATTTCCTCAACCTTTTCCGTTATATCATTTTTCATATTTTTTCTTGTAATTTTATATGCCATAGTTAATTCCCTCTATATTCCAATCCAATCTGAAATGCTTTTAAATTCAAATCAACAAATTTTTTTGGAACAGATTCTTTTATAGATTCTTTCATAGCTTCAGGTGAAGTGATTTCAGCTTGAGCAGTTGCAAAGCCAAGCATCACAATGTTAGCCACGATAGTTTTGCCTAAATTTTCTGCTATTCTTGTGGCGGGTATTGGTTTTGGTATTACATTTGTATTAGATTTAAGATGTGTGACTAAATCTGAGTCATAAAGTAAAATTCCATCTTTTTTTAAAATTGGGAAGAATGTATCATATCCTTCTTGGGATAAAGCAATTAATACATCTGCGGTATCTACAAGCGGATAGTCAATTTCATAAGAAGATATAACCACTTGAGAACTACAAGCACCACCTCTTGCCTCGGGTCCATAGGCTTGTGTCATAGAAGCATGCTTACCATCATAGATTGAAGCAGCCTTACCGATGATATATGCAGAAAGAATAATACCTTGTCCACCAAAGCCAGATATTTTCACTTTAACTTCATTCATAAGTTACTCCATGATAAAAAATAACTTTATCTATTTTTTACAATTTCTAATGAAACTTCACATCTTCATATTCTAAAGTCTTTTTTACTTTACTTTCAATGCCTGTTTGGACATTTTCCCAGAATGTTGGCTTATCTTCATTAACAAAGACTCCGCAGACAATCTCGCCATCCATATCTATTGGAATTTTCTGAGGATCAGCTGAATGGTCAATAATTGAGCGGCGCCCGAATTCTTGAAGTAAATCAAGTCCGGTCCCTCCTCTGTTTTTTCTTGCAAATACCGTTGCACAAGGTGATACAATTTCAATAAAACAAAACCCTTTCTTGTTTGCAGCTTCGGCGATAGAATCCGTTAATCTTCTTAGATGCAATGCTGTCCATCTAGCAACATAAGCTGCGCCAGCCGCTGCGGCAACACCTACAAGATTAAATGGCTGCTCATAATTCCCATAAGGAGCAGTGGAACTGTAAGCACCCAGAGGGGTGGTGGGTGCATTCTGTCCACCAGTCATTCCATAAATGAAATTATTTACACAAATAACATTTATATCTACATTCCTCCTTGCAGCGTGAATGAGATGATTTCCACCAATTGCAAAAAGGTCACCATCTCCGGAAAAAACAACAACGGTTAAATCTCTGTTAGCTAATTTCAAACCAGTAGCAAAAGGGATGGCTCTGCCGTGAGTAGTGTGATAGGAATCAAGTTTAATATAACCGGCCATTCTGCCTGTACAACCAATTCCAGAAACAACAGCAACTTTATTAAAGTTAAGATTAGCTTTTTTTATGCCTTCCACAAAAGCAGAGAGGCAGGAACCCAATCCACATCCAGGACACCAAATATGTGGCATTCTATCCATTCTAAGTAGATCTTCCATTGGATGATGCAGATTTTCATTTATCTCTTGAACATTTTTACTATTCATAAGCCACCTCTTCAATTGCTTTGACAATATCATTAAAATTATGAATGCCACCACCAGCATGCGTAACCGACTTTGTAATAGCATATTTTGATGCACAACGTTCAACTTCAAGAACAATCTGTCCTAAATTTATCTCTGGCACAACAAAGCCTTTTACTTTTTGGGATAATTCCCTTATCCTTTTTTCAGGGAATGGCCAGACTGTTATTAGTCGCAATAATCCAACTTTTATACCTTTCTTTTTTGCCATTTTAATAGCCGGGATAACTGTTCGTGCAGTGATTCCATACGCAACAACAATCACATCAGCGTCATCAATATCTCGTTCTTCAAGCATAATAATTTCATCTGAATGTTTTCTTATCTTTTCAACCAGTCTGGTTACGCATTTTTTTTGGCATTCTTCTGTCATAACAGGATAGCCTCGTTCATCATGCGTAAGTCCAGTTGTATGATAGCGATATCCATCCCCGGCTTTTGCAAATTCAGGAATCAAATCACTTCCAACCTCATAGGGTAGGTAATCTTCTGGTTTTTTTTGAGTATATTTTCTTTCAACTGTTTCAATTTCTTCTATAGGTGGGATTACTACTTTTTCAGTCATATGACCCACAATTGCATCAGACAATATAAAAACTGGCAGGCGATACTTCTCGGCATAGTTGAATGCAACGATAGTTAAGTCAAAAAATTCTTGTGGAGATTTTGGGCAAAGTGAGATACTTCCATAATCACCGTGAGAGCCCCAACGAGCCTGCATCATATCTGACTGTCCCCAGGATGTAGGAAGACCGGTAGAAGGCGAGCCTCGCTGAACATTTACCACTACACAAGGGGATTCCATCATCATACCAAGTCCGATGTTTTCTAACATAAGAGAAACTCCAGGTCCAGAAGTAGCAGTCATTGATTTAGCTCCAGCCCATGAGGCGCCAAGGATGCCAGCCATAGATGCAATCTCATCTTCAAATTGAATAAAAACACCATTCAATAAAGGGAGACGGTATGCCATTCGTTCAGCAATTTCAGAAGCAGGGGTAATAGGATATCCTCCAAAAAAGCGACAACCTACAGAAAGCGCTCCCTCTGCACAAGCAATATCACCCTGCATAAAAAATTCACCATGTAATTTACTTTTTTTGAACATTCTCCTCCTTTTCAGTAACAAAAATTGCAAAGTCAGGGCAGATTAGTTCGCAAAGGCCACAAAAGGTACACATATCAGGTTTTGCAACTTTTGGTGGATGATATCCTTTTTCATTAAACTCTTCAGAGACTTCTAATACCTCTCTTGGGCAATATTCAATACAAAAATTACAGCCTTTGCATCTTTCCTTGATTATATGAAT
>CAYNOU010000056.1:0-10189 GCA_964398885.1 uncultured Candidatus Cloacimonadota bacterium
GTTTACACGGGAATGACAAATTAGGTGAATTTTCCATATTTTGCATATCTTATTTTTATTAATAAAATAATGATATTTTTTTGTCAAACTTAACAAACAATTAATAAAAATAATTGACACCTTTTTTCAAAACTTTACAAAACACATTCGGAGAAAAAATGAAAAATAAAATTTTAATAATTCTTTTATTTTCTGTCCTATTTTTTACAGTTTTGGATGCTTATAATTCCAATAAAATTTACCTAATACAGATAGATGGAGTAATTGGACCACCTATAGCAGATTATGTAGTTAAGAATATTGAAAAGGCAGAAGAAAATAATGTTAATGCAGTTTTATTAGAAATCAATACACCAGGCGGACTTGATGCTTCTATGCGGAAGATTATCACAAAAATTATGAATTCCCCGATTCCAATAATCGGTTATGTTACACCAGAAGGAGCTCACGCTGCCTCTGCTGGCGCATTTATTATGATGGCTTGTGATATAACTGCAATGACACCTACATCAAGTATTGGGGCTGCTCATCCTGTGACTCTGGGTGCAAAGATGGATTCCACAATGGAAAGAAAAGTCCTAAATGATATAATTTCTTATATGAGTTCCATCGCTCAAAAAAGAGGACGAAACGAAGAAGTTGCAAAAAAGATGATAACAGAAAGCATTTCTTTGACTGCAAAAGAGGCTCTTGAACAAAATATAATTGATTTTGTTGCTCAATCCAGAACTGAACTTCTTGAGAGAATTGATAATTTTGAGATTGAAAAAAATGGTAAAAAAATTGTCTTACAAACAGAAAACATAGAAATAGTCACTCTTAAAATGAATTTTATTGAACGATTCTTTTATCATATTTCTAACCCTAATATTGCTTATATTCTTTTGATGCTTGGTATTTATGGAATTCTTGCTGAATTTTCAACACCGGGTATCGGATTTGCAGGTGTTTTTGGAACAATATCTTTATTATTAGCTTTCTTTGCACTTTCAAGTCTTCCTGTAAATCTTGTAGGTATTTTGCTAATTGCTGCTGGGGTAATACTATTACTATTAGAGATAAAAGTCCAGTCTTCAGGAATATTAGGCATAGGAGGAGTTGTGGGTATTATATTAGGCTCAATGATGTTGATACAAACAGGTTCACCATTTTTCAAAATATCTATCTCATTAATAATTGGTGTTGGTGCATTTACAATTCTATTCTTTTTTCTACTTGCCACGCTTGTATATCAAGTCCATAGGAAAAAAGTTACAACCGGGAGAAAGGGACTGATTGGTGAAAAAGGATATGCTAAAACAGCATTAAAACCAGAAGGCACTGTGTTTGTTCGTGGTGAACTCTGGCAGGCTGAATCAATTGATGGAAATATCAAAAAGGATGAAAAAATCCAAGTTGTAAAGATTGAACATCTCAAGCTTTTTGTGAAGAAAATAAAAGGCTAAAATAAGAAAATTCTAAATAAATTTAGTAAAAATCTTGACGAATAAAAAATCTATAGAAATTTAAAGTAAAAATTATGGAGGCATTTGATGAAAATAAAGATATTATTAATAACACTGCTGCTTTCTTTAACAGTGTTATTAGCTTGCCAGAGTAAGTATATGACAACAGCAAAGCTTGCAATACGAGATGAAAATGACCCTGATAAGGCAATTGAATACCTTCAGAAAGAGATTAATAAAAACCCGACAAATGTTGAAGCATATCTTTTCATGTCTAAAATTTATGGGCAATATAAAAAGGATTATATCAAATCCTATAATTATGCACAAAAAGCATTAGAATTAGACCCTCAAAAACAAGAGGAGATAAACAAAATTAACCTTACTTGTTGGGCTGAATTATACAATCAAGGACTTAAATATTACAATTCAGAAGATTTTAAAAATTCCCTTGAATCATTCAAAGGGGCTGTAAAAATTTGCCCGGATAGTCTTAAATCTAAAATAATGCTGGCAAGTGTATATGCAAAAGTCGATTCATCTGAAAAAGCTATTGAAATTTTTATAGAAATAGCAGAAAAATTACCAAATGATGTTGCTTCCAGAAAAACTTTAACTAATACATTTTTTTACAAAAAAGAATATGAAAATGCTATTAAATATTTTGAAGAACTATCTGAAATTGAGCCTCAAAATGTAGATTGGCCTTACAATATTGCTGTATGCTACTCTAATCTTAATAATCCTGAAAAAGTACTTGAGTATTACAAAAAAGCTGCTGAGATTAAACCCAATGATATAGAACTACTTTATAAAATAGCTGATGATTACTTTAATAGCCAAAATTACAAAGAAGCTTCTAATTATTATATAAGAATTATTGAAATAAATGATAAAGAATTGGATGCTATTAAATATATCTGTTATTCATTTAGTAATAGTAAAGATTATGAAAACTTAGTTAAATATGCAAAAAAATGGGTTGAGCTTGAACCTGAAAATAAAAATTCTTACCGTTTTGTTATATTAGGACTTCAGCAAACGGGGCAAGATAAGGAATCACAAAAATATATTAAAAAATTAGAAGAATTGGAAAATAAGTAAAGAAGAAATTATCCGTAATTACGGAAAAAAATAATCCCCGCGGATGCGGGGAAGGAGGAAGGATGAAAACACTGGCATGGATTTTCGGAATAATTGCTGCACTTTTAATGCTTGCAGGTTGCATCAATTATCTGGCACAAAATTGGCTTTTTCATGTAGCGAATACAGTTTCTTATTTCCATGTAGCAAATGCCTTCTTGCTATTCACAATAGCTTTCTTGGTGTATCCAAAGATAGAGAAGAAATAGATATTTGTTTCTATATGCCTATAAGAGGAATTCTATTTGACCTGGATGGTGTAATTGTAGATACTCTTCATTATCACTTTTTAGCCTGGAAGGAAATGTTTCACAGAAAGGGCGGTGAGGTTAAAGAACTCACCGTCCTTCTTCATGAAGGGAGAAGTTCAAAAGAAATTCTCCCTATTCTTATAAAGGAAAGCGGAGTACAAATTCCAAAAGAAAATTGGCATGATTTTATTGAACAGAAACGCAAATACTATCGTTCAATAGTTAAAATTAAGTTTTATCCTGACGCACTTGATACAGTAAGAAAATTGCGTAAGTTAGGAATTAAATGTGCCTTGGTTACTGCTTGTGCAAAAAAAAATATGGAAAAAGCATTAACACCTGAACAGCAATCTTTATTTAATGTAATTATTACTGGTAATGATATCCCAAGAGCCAAGCCGCATCCAGACCCATACGAGATTGCTCGTAAGAGTTTGGGATTAAGGAAAGAAGAATGTCTTGTTATTGAAAATGCTCCTCTCGGAATTCAATCTGCAAAAGCTGCTGGGATATGCTGTGCTACAATTGCAACTACACTTCCCAAAAAATATTTAAAGGGCGCGGATATTTATTTAGATAGTTTATATGATATATTGAATTATCTATCTTAAATCCATTTTAATTAACTCAAATTACTTATAATTATTTTGAAAAAAGTGATTGATAAAAAAAGAGGATGGCATCAAATCCATCCTCTTTTTGTTGTTTGTAGGTCTATTACAGATTAGAATCCAATAGCAGTCCAGAGATAGCCACCTAACATTGGGTCCTCGCCTGTGAAGTACTTACCTGGTGTCCAATAACCACCAGTTGCTCCAAAGGTGATTGTATCTTTGTAGTGATACTTAAGCATTAGAGCAATCTCGTTACCCATAGCGTCTTCACACCCTGATGCAACCTTATTCCTTGCATAGTTAAAGAAATCTGCTCTTATATCGAATTTACCACGGTTATATCCAATATTTCCATTGATAACATTGGTTCCCCGGCTTAATTTTATAGAATGAATCACATAATTTACACACCATGCCATAATAGTAGGGTAGTATAGAAATATAAGCATAACTGCAAATAGGGCGAGCCATCCAACCCATTCAGTACCTTTTTTTACCAGGGCAAAAACTGTAGGTGCACCTGCCTGTGCTTTTCTCCCAAGTGAAAATTCTAAAATCATTAGAGGTATTCCTGCGGTAATTAGTGCAACAAAATACGGAATTAAGAATGCACCACCACCGTTAGAATAGCATATATAGGGGAATCGCCAGACATTTCCAAGCCCAATAGCAGCACCAATGGAAGCCATTAAAAAGGCTGTTCTACTACCCTATTTCTCTCGTTCTTCCATTTTGCTCCTTTCTAACATTTTGTAATGTCAATGTTGGTTGTAGTTTCTTTTGTACATAGCATTTTTTTAACTTAGTTTTACATTATACCTTTGTATCAATTAAATTATAGAAGTTCATATTTAAGTAGAACATCTTTAGTTGGTTCCCCATTGTTATTCCAACCTCTTATCTTATAGTATTTTTGCACAATTGATTTGAAAAAGTCTTTATCAAGTTTTTTGCCTTTCATAAAACCTGCAAGAGATGTTTCTTTAAAAAATCTTTCAGGGAGAATATCATCAGTATATTTTCTACCATTTCGTAAGTTGTATCTACGAGCTAAATTTGTTATTCGTGCTCCTGTTTTCATAAGTGATTCTTCCGTGTGATTAAATCCAGTTGCCGCATTAAGTATAGGTGCTAATCTATCAAAACCATAGGGAACAAAATCGCAGATTACGAGACTATTTCGTGTATTGATTGTGTCCAATCCATTAGCAACTGTTGCAGGTATATCTGCGATGTTAAAGTCAGTTCCCATTTCTTGTTCTGTACACCATAATCTTGTATGACTTGCAAAATCAGATACAGATAGAGAAACTCCCATTGTTAAACATCCAAGTGGATTTACACCGGATAACTCCATACCATAAATATTGATAGCAAACTCTTTACTATTTTTACCAATTTTTTGGGAAGCGATTCTTGTTCCATCAGCAAAGATTTCACCAACTCCTTTTTTTTCAGCTATTTGTTTAAGCAATTCTCTCTGAGCAGTTGCATTACCCCATTCAAGTTTTAATCCATTCCAATCATTTATTAAACCTTTTTCGTAGCATTCCATTGCAAAAGAGCAGGTCACACCAGCACTTATGGTATCCAATCCAAGATCGTCGCAGATTTCATTTGCCCATGCTACATCTTTGCAGTTTGATATTTCACATCCGGAACCGAGGAAGGCAGTGGTTTCGTATTCAGGACCTTCAACTTCGTGTCCATCCCACTTTGCTATTTTAGCGCATCTAATCGCACAATTATAGCAACCCGTATCTCGCCAATTCAACTCTTTTCTGCAGGTTTCAGAGGTAATACCTTCAAATTCATCAAACTGACATTTTTGGAAATTTTTGGTTGGGAGAAACTCATATTCCTGACCTGAACGCATACATTTCATCGTTCCTTTTTGACGACGGAATTTTACGCCTTCATTATTTAAAATATCTCTTGCAAGTTGACGATTCAATTCATTAAATTTTTCTTCATCGTAATATTTTATAGGAACATTGCCATCAACAACAATTGCTTTCAACTTTTTTGAACCCATTACAGCACCGACACCACCTCTTCCGAATTGACGATATTTATCAATACCTATACAGGCAATTTTTGAAAGATTTTCGCCTGCAATTCCTATACATGCAACTCTTGGGTCTTTCCCGGGATGAAGTCTAATTAATTCATCATTTGTGTAAAATATTCCCTTCCCCCATAAACTTGATGCATCCTTGATTTCTATCTTGTGGTCAGTTAGATAAATATAAACAGGACTCCTTGCTTTTCCTGTAACAATAAGATAGTCATATCCGGTAGCCTTAAATCGAGGTCCAAAATACCCACCACAGTGACTGTCATGTATTGAACCTGTTAAGGGTGAGCGAGTAACTAAGCTTGTTCGAGCACTTGTTTGGATTCTTGTTCCTGTAAAAGGACCTGAGATAAATATCAAGGGATTTTCTTTACCAAAAGGATCTGGACCTGGTGCCATCTCTTCAAGCAGTGCAAAACCTAACCCTTTTCCTCCAATGTATTTTTCTAACAATGTCCAATCTGTTTTCCCAATTTTATGTTTACCTGTTGTAATGTCAATATGTATCCATTTTCCCATATATGACATAATAGTCTCCATCTACATTTACTCTTGAGAGTTAGATAATATCAGGCAGCTTTCTAAAACGGTTTTGTTAAAAATAAAAGAGTTTATCTTCATGTAATTTCTCTTTATTAAGTCAGAAATCTTAATGTAAAATCAATAAATTGCAATTAAAAAAATTAGTGGTCGTAAATTGATACATATTATCTCCATTCATTCGCATTTAATCATATATTTGACAGAATAGGTACAAGATAATATTTCTTCTTTTTCCAGTAGGTTTTAGTTTTTGAATTGTTTGTCAAGAAATTCACAAAATTTCATTTTTTGTAAAATTTTATTCTTAACTCAGGCTAAATTTTGAGTATCCACTCTTCAATGCAGGATGCATTTTGCCTTCTATAGAAAGAAATGTTCCATATTTTTGCTTTTAGTATAATCTCTTCAGAATCTAATTAAATTTGTCATTTAGTTATTAGTGTAAATACACCATCCCAATCTTTTGAAGGAAGGCATAGTTTATACTGTTTGCATCTTTCAATATACTTTTTACAAGGTTCATCTTCTTGAATTTTTAAAGCTTCCTCAAATTTTTTGATTGCATCATCCCACAATTTTTTTCTATATAAAACTAATCCTTCGGCAAATAAATTGTAAAGAACTCTTTCTTTTTCGGGCAATTCACCTTTTTTGCATAATAATTCATAAACTCTAACCGGTTTACTCCTACCAACAACACGAATCATATCTAATTCCCGTACTTCAATAAAACTCTTAGCGGCTTCGTAAGTAAATTCACTAATCATAGAATATGTTCCATACTGCTTATTAGCACCTTCCAAACGAGATGCCAAATTAACAGAATCTCCCATCATCGTATAATCCATTCTCGTGCGTGAGCCCATATTACCTACTACCATTGGGCCTGTATTAAGTCCAATTCTCATTTTCATATTATGAACAAGTTTAGGCCAATGCTTTTCATGTGACCATTTTTCTCTTAACTCTGCAAGTCGTTGTCGCATCTCAATACTTACCAAACAAGCCCTTTTTGCGTGGTTTTCAAAAGGAACAGGTGCACCAAAAAAGGCAATGATTGCATCACCTTCAAATTTGTCTACAGTCCCTTCATATTTAAGTATAATGTCTGTCATATCAGTTAAATATTCATTTAACAAATTAACCAGTTCTTCAGGAGTTAGCTTCTCAGAAATAGTTGAAAACCCGGCTATATCAGAAAAGAAAGCGGTTAGAACCTTTTCTTCTCCTCCCAGTTTGAGCATACCTGGATTTTCAGTGAGTTGTTTTATAATACTTGGAGAAAGGTAATGCTGAAATGCATTTTTTATAAATCGCTTCTCTTTGCTCCCAAGGTAATACTGATAGACCAAATTGCCTAAAAAAGAAATCAAAATACCGGTTGGAAATTCTGTTGCATTTATTAAAATGTTTTTTACACTAAAAAGATAATATACAAAATAAAGATAAACAATTATCAAAACAACAGATAATATTATATTAACAATCGGCTTTCTAACTAATTGAAAAATAAAATTAATAACGAATATCAAAATCAATAAACCAATCAAGAAATATAGAAAACTAAATGAAGTAATACAATCATTATGCAGCACCATTTCCAGAAAATTTGCATGAATTTCTACACCTGGCATAAGCTTTCTTTCATCTCCATAACTATAGAATGGTGTAGCAAAAAGATCATGTAATTCCTCAGCAGCAGCACCAACAAAGACAATCTTATCTTGAAAGGTTTTCTGGCTTAAATACTCGTCAAAAGTGTTAAATTCAATACCAAACTCTTGCTCATTAAATGTTGTAAACTTTTCATCATCCAATACTGTATCAATAGAATATACGGGAAAAGTATATGCTGGACCATAATAATTAATAAATGATGTATTAGCCGAATATTTTGGAAAAATATAGTGACCTACTTGAAATTTGTTTGTTGAATTTACAATATCAGGTTCACTTTTTATTTTATCTCTTATTAAAACTTGTAATGCCTTAATATCAAGCGAATAATACTTCTCGTCATAAAAAGTTGCAAAAAGGCTATATTGCCTTACAAAACCATCAGGGTCTAAGGAAATTCCAACTAATCCCCAATCAATATTTTGTTTGGTGATATCTGAAATAGGTTTTAGAATACTTTTTTGGACAGAATCACCAATTTTCTGTTTTATTAATTTTCCTGCAAAAATGACATTCCCATATTTGGCTGCAGACTCTGCAAGCAATTCATCTTCTTCTGGTAAAGAGGCCTCAGTGAATTCAATATCAAATATGATAAGTTTCGCACCAGCTTCGTTCAAATTCTCAATGAGCTTTGCATAATAACTTCGTGGAAAAGGATACCTTCCAAGTTCCTTGAATGATTGGTCGGAAATCTCAACTATTACAATATCATTGGATGGTTTTTTCCCACCTCTAAATGAAAAATTTATATCTATCCATTTCAATTCCAAATTTTTGTAGATTGGGGTAAGAGAAAGTATGATTGTTATAAAAAACACAGATATAGAAAAAAACAGTATAAATTTAAATTTAATTTTTTTCATAGGAAAATATACCATATATTACACACCCCGGCCTCCGATTTCATCGGAGTCCACCCCTCTCAAGAGGGGATTTTTTAATTCCACTCTATTAAGAGGGAAAATCCCGATTTATCGGGAAGAGGTGTGTTATTTTCATACTCCTCTGTCCTCCCGACGGATCGGGATGTGTGTCGCATTAATAATTTTCAACTTCCATAAAATTAAAAAAGTAAAAATACTAAACTCTACTAATAATTCCAATTTCTTTCAATAATACGGTTTATTAGTTCATCAAAGCCAATACCAACTGCTTTTGCAGCCATTGGAACAAGGCTTAATGCTGTCATTCCAGGTAAGGTATTAACTTCCAAAAAATAAAATTTTTTACCATCATACCGAAAATCTATTCTTGCATAATCTCTGCATCGGAATTCATTATAAATCTTAATGGCATATTTGCTAACTTTGTCTGACTCTGTCCTTGTTAGTTTTGCAGGGACTTCATAAATGGTTTCACCTTTTGTATATTTATGCTGATAATCATACCAGCCCTTTTTCGGTTTGATTTCCACAACTGGAAATGGATTATTCCCAAACATAGCCACAGTTATTTCCCTTCCCTTTATATATTCCTCAATTAAAATTTCGTCATCATACTGAAACGCAATATTAATTGCTGCTGTTAATTGATTTTCCTTTTCAACCATTGATACCCCCACTGATGAGCCTGAGGAGTTTGGTTTAACTACAAAAGGTAAAGAAAACTTTTCCAAAATCTCTTCAATAGAAATACTTTCATTTTTATAAAAAGAAATAAATTTAGGAACAGTGAGTTGCAGATTCTGAACTAAAAGTTTACTTATCTTTTTATTCATAGAAACAAAACTTCCAAAAGATTTTGTACCGGTAAAATTAATATTATGGATTTCAAGAAGTCTTTGTATAGTGCCATTCTCACCATCTCCACCATGTAAACCATTAAAAACAATATCGCATTTGCTGGTCAATATCTCCTTCAACATACTGGAATAACACATTTTACCATTATGAAAAAAGTCTTGTGGGTCAATAATATAAACAATCTTCTTAAGATTTATTAATGCTTGTTTTATTGCATCACTAGTTTCTAATGAAACCTCTCTTTCATTAGATGTGCCACCTTGTAAGAGAACTATTTTGGACTTCATAGCGAAACTTTTTATGTGTCAAAGGGTATAAAGGATATAAGGATATAAGGGATATAAGGGTATAAAGGGAGAGTTTGGGATTTATTTTTTATAAAGAACCTTCCTTCTCTCTAAACTTTTCTTAAACTTCAAGAGTGTAAAATTATTGCCTTCATTATATTTTGGCATATGCATACCTTATTTCCTTATACCTTTATACCATTTCATTCCGAATTTTCATTTCTGTTTTACTTTATTTATAACATACTTAATATATCCATTTAATGTTACCTTGGCTGATTCAATTAGTTTTATTCCATTATCAAACATATTCTTTGATATATAGTTACAATCCATACAAGATATTAAATGGTCTTTTAGTTCAAATAATGAACCTCTTGAAATTCTAAAAAACTGTATTCCTTCTT
>CAYNOU010000056.1:10289-18338 GCA_964398885.1 uncultured Candidatus Cloacimonadota bacterium
AAACCTACCATAACCCTCTGCAATATTTGCTGTAATACTAACTGCCGCTTTTCTAATTTGTGTTCCTAAATTATATTTTTCTTCATTCGGAAGCTTCGGAATTACTTCTTTATAGAAAAAATTTCTTACCTCTCTACACTTTCCCCACGCTTTAAGAGTAGTAAAATCCTTATTTTCATTATATTCAGTCATACTCAGGCCTTATCCCTCCTTACCCTTATACCTTATTTCCTTATACCTTTATACCCCATCTCTTTTCTCAGGATTGCTTCTGTCTCAAGAGCAATCATAAGTTCTTCATTGGTTGGTATCTTAAGTAATTTTACTTTTGAATCCTCAGCTGAAAAGTCTAAAATACCACTTTTTGTGATTCTATTTCTTTTTGTATCAATAATAATGCCCAAAGAGTTCAGATTTGTGCAAACCATTTCACGAAGTATAGGCATATTCTCGCCGATTCCACCAGTAAAAACAATTATATCAACCCCATTCATAACAGTAAAATAAGCACCGATATATTTTTTTAATCTATATGCATAGATTTCTAAAGCATCAGATGCTTTTTGATTTTTCTTTTCAATTCCTTCTTCAATTACTCTCATATCATTGCTTATTTCTGAAAGTCCAAGCATTCCACTTTTTTTATTCAAAACATCGTATACTTCCTGAGGGTTCATGCCAAGGGTTTCAATCATGTAAAGTGGAATAGCAGGGTCAAGGTCACCGCAGCGGGTTCCCATTACCAGTCCTTCTAAAGGTGTAAATCCCATTGATGTGTCAACAGATTTTCCTTTGTCTATTGCTGTGATTGATGCACCATTCCCAAGATGGCAGGTTATAATCCTGAGCTCGTCCAAACTCTTGCCAACATATCTTGCTGCTTCTTTAGCTACATAATAATGTGAAGTACCATGAAAACCGTATCTTCTAATCTTATGTTTAGTATAGTATTCAAGAGGGAGTGCATAGAGAAATGCCTTTTTAGGCATAGTTTGATGAAATGCCGTATCAAAAACTCCACACTGAGGAACACCTGAAAATATTTTCTGACTGGCTTCAACTCCTTTGATATTGTGAGGATTATGTAATGGAGCTAATTTAATACATTCTCTCATTGTATCCAGGACTTTCTCATTAATTTTTACTGAGCCAGAAAATTCCTCCCCACCATGCACCAGTCTATGACCAACTGCGTCAATATCATCTTTACTTTTGATAACACCAAATTTTGAATCAAGTAAACTATCGGAAATTAGCTTAATGCCCTGTGTATGATTTTCAACAGAGATTTTTATATTTTGCTTTTTTATCTTTTCAGATTTAAAAGTAAAAAATGAAATTTCCTCTCCAATCCTTTCAACAATTCCTTTAGCCAGAACCTCTTGCGTGTCTGAATTAATGAACTGAAATTTTATAGATGAACTCCCACAATTTAGAACCAGGATATTCATTTTAGACTTCTCCTTTCTTTTTGTGTCCGAAAATTACATCTATTTCATATACAGCACTTTCAATACTATCAGATGCATGGATAGCATTTCGTTGTATATCAGCACCATATCTATTTCTTATTGTTCCTTTGTCAGCAATTTTTGAATCAGTATCTCCTGCTAATCTTCTTAATCTATTAATTGCATCTTCGCTTTCAAGAATCATTGCAATAATTGGACCGCTCGTCATAAATTCAATTAGTCCATCGTAAAAATGTTTATTTTTGTGGATGTAATAAAACCTCTGTGCAACAGTTTGGCTCATTTGCATCATTCTCATTTTTAAAATATGGAAATCGTCGTCTTCTAATATTGTAAGTATTTCTCCGATTTTTCCGGAAGAAACCGCATTAGGTTTTATAAGGCAGAGTGTTCTCTCTATATCCAAATTATTTTGGGGAGTCATATAAACCTATAGGGCCTCATCTTTCTTTATTACTCTCTTGTGTTTTCTTAATTTTCTTATCAATTGAAGATTCTTCTTTTTTCTTCTCAATTTTCTTTACTTTGAACTGTCCGCAATTCTGTGATTTTGAAGTAATCATTCCAAACCATTTTGATGAAAAATTTTCACAATGTTGACTCTTCCAGTAGAGACAATTTTCGCATGCAATCTTTATCTGGTCTGCCATAAATTCTATGAAATATACTGGTCTATTTTTTCTTTAATGTTCCTTTTAGGAACCACACCAATCATCTGGTCCATTGCCTTTCCATCTTTGAATATAAGTAATGTAGGGATACTCATAATACTAAATCTTTGTGCTATTTTCGGTTCTGCCTGCACATCACATTTAGCTATTACTACTTTTTCATGATCTACTTCATTTGCCAGTTCTTCAGTAACTGGATCCATAATTTTACATGGCATACACCATTCAGCCCCAAAATCAACTAACACTATTTTGCCAGAGTTTATGACTTGATCAAAGTTCCTTTCATTCAGTTCTAATGCCATATCTCCTCCTATAATATTTTTGATTTCAATCTAAGAATTAGAATTTCATATTTTCAATATAGTGTCTTGCATTATTAGCTGCTCTTGCGCCCGAACCAACAGCAGTTGTAATCTGTTTGACCGTATCAATTGTTGCATCGCCAGCTGCAAAAACGCCATGAACATTAGTATGTTGATTTTGATCAACGATAATATAACCGCTTTTATCTCTCTTAACAAATCCTTCTAAGAACTCTGTATTGGGTTTTAAGCCAACATAGATAAAAACACCAGAGACTTTAATTTCCTTTATCTTATTAGTTTCATTATCTTTTATTTTTATATGTGTTACTGATTTGCAATTTCCTTCTATGCTTAGTAGTGAACTGTTTAAATTAAAATTCACATTCTCATATTTTTTGATTTCATCAAGTAAGACCTTTTCAGCAGTAGGCTTAGGAAGAAATTCAACAAACTCAATCTGTTTAACAAATCTTAAGAGAAATAATCCTTCTTGAATACCAGAATTTCCACAACCAATTACAGCAATCTTTTTATCTTTATAGAAGAAACCATCACAAGTGGCACAATAAGAAACTCCATGACCCTTATATTCCTTCTCTCCTAGAACATTTAATAACTTTGGCTTGGTGCCAACTGTAATAATTATCGCTTTAGCTTTAATCTGTCCAGAATTTGTATAGATTATTTTATACTCATCATATTGGGAAGAAATATCTTCTTCTATTTTAACTACTCTATCGGTAATAATTTCTACACCAAATTTTCTTGCCTGTTTTTCCATATTTTCAGTCAATTTCATTCCTGAAATACCATCAGGAAAACCAGGATAATTTTCTATCAAATCAGTAGAAGCTGCTTCACCACCAATTACCCCACTTTCAAAAATACATGTTTTTAAGCCTGCACGACAGGTATAAATAGCAGCAGTAAGTCCAGATGGACCTCCTCCTACAATAGCCACATCATAATTTGAGTCACTTTTTTCTCTTGCGTCTAATGTTAAATTAAAATCCATCATAGCTCCTTATCTAATTGCCTCCTTGATTTTCTCAATTAACATCTGTTCTGGCACTGCACCAACCTGCGAGACCGTTTCATTAATTACTGTAAGGGGTACACTCACTACATTATATTTCTGGCTTAAATACGGAAATTCTGTTACTTCAATCATATCTGCTTTAATCCTATTAGAATAATACGCCATCTGATGGGCTAAAATAACTGATCGCGGACAATATGGGCAGGTTGGTGTTACAAAAACCTTTAAGTGAATATCTTCTTCTAAACTATTCAGGAATTTTTTACCTTCTTCACTTAACAGTGTATTTCCAGTGGAAGCCATTTTTATTGATTCCAAAAGTGAGGAAAATTCATAACCGGCTGGTATGCCAATAAATCTTATGTTATAATTTCTTTTCCCCTCAACAATAAGGGTAGGCAATTCAGTAATATCATATTTTTTAGCCTCTTCCTCAGCTTCCAGGAAATTAAATACTTCTAATTGCAACTTATTAGATAATTCACTGACTTCTTGCAAAAGTTGATGAGTATCCTGACAACTGTGACATTCAAATTTCTGGGTGAATAATTTTAGTCTGACCTTTTTATCTAAGTTCTCAAAAATTTTTTCCAATTGGCTTTTAACTTCATTATTTAACAATCCCATTATTTTCTCCTTCCAATCTGCAAATATTTTTTAAAAATTATCTTCTAATATTTAATAATCTATCTAACTTAGCTCTATCAAATCCAATTACAGGTCTATTATTTACAAGAGTTACAGGAATACCTTGTTGACCAGTTCTTCTAACAATATCTCTTACAGCAGAAGAATTTTTAGTTACATCAACTTCTGTAAATCTAATTCTATTCTGATGAAGATAACTTTTTACTCTTTTACACCAGGAACAATATGGTGATGTAAATACAATTACTTTTGGAGGTTGATTAGACATAATTCAAAAATTACTTTATTTTTTCGAGAATATCGTTAACTTCAATTTCTATATCTAAGAATTCATTCAGAGTATCTATCTGTTTATTTCTTAATTGATTATCCCACTTCATGCCACTTTGGAGCATTTCTTGAGATGGAACATTTTTAAAGCCATTCTGTAAAATCTCAACTTCAGTTTTATATTTTTCAATAATTTCATTAATCAAATCTTCATTTACATTGAATTTTTCAATATTGTCAGATAAGTAATTTGTTGCAATATTACGAGCATCAAGAAGACTATAATATATCCACCAATTTGCAAGAATAACTTCGTCTAATTTTTTATTATCAATTTCTTCAAAATACTTTTCATTTTCCAAAGCTTTTATCCATTGTTTTATTGCAGTTATACCAGAAAAATAATTTTCATATTTATCAGTATTATAGACCTCTTTTGCAACTCTGAGTGATTGTTTATACAATGGTTCAATATCAGCATCTTCTTTGTTTTTGATAACAAAAATTACCCAGGGCATTTTTTGTGCAAGTTCATATCCTTTTGTCTTATCAAAATATGTTCTACAGAAAAGTTCCTTGCCATCCTTTTGATAACCAGTAATAATACCCCATTCTGGAATTTCAATCAAATCTACAGCAATAACGGGCCATCCAGAATCAATACTCTTCATAATAATCTTACGAATCCCATCTTCAGATATTGCAGATTTCACCATATCTTCATCTGTAAATTCAGTTGCCATATGATAAACTTCAAATTTGTATCCTAACTTCTCAAGAATTTCAGAACCTACATCTTTTCCGCAAGTTGCATCAGGTGAACTTGGGCACCAGCCATCAAAAAATTGCAATCTGAAAGCATATCCAGAAAGTCCCAAAATATTTGCATAACTAATATCGTTTCCGGATTTTTCATCAAGTCTTGTAACAGCACCTAAAAAGGAGTTCTCCATTCCTAAACCCCAACCTAATTTTCCAATACCCTCAATAATAACTGCATCTTCATCTACTTTGTGCTCAGGAACCACTTCACGCAGATAGACACCAATTTGTCCTTTTGGGATTGTAAATTTAATTTCATTATCATTGCGTTTTAATACAACTTCAACCTCTGGAGTTTCAACAGATTCTTTAAGAGCATTTAGAACTTTGATACAATCAACTTTTTCGCCATTATACTTAATAATTATGTCACCAATTTGAGCTCCTGCCTTTTTCAAATTAGAATCTTCTGTAAAATTAACTATTTCTAACCCCACAATATTTTTTTCTTTGTTGCATTCTGATTCCTCACACGGATGACTTTGATCTGAATTTGCAATTAACTTACAATTGTAACCAAAACTAAATAAAATTATGAAACACAAAGCCGATAGAATAAGATTTTTTCTCATTTTTTCTCCTCATTAAATTTTTTTAAAATCCTAAAAAAATTATATTAATGTCAATATTTATAAAACTGAACATTAAATAAAAATAAAAAGCCCATTCACAATAAAGCGAATAGGCTTTTTATTTTATCCGGATTTATTTGATTTCAATCTTCTTTTTGGCTTCAATCTCTCTTGTTTTTGGGAATGTTGTCTTTAAGATTCCTTTCTCAAAACTGGCAGTGATATCTTTTTCTTTAATATCTTTTGGAATGGTAAATGAACGAGAGAACTCACCGTAAGACCTTTCTCTGCGATAGTAACTTTCCTCATCAATAGTCTTATCCTTTTCAAGCTTACCGCGAACTGTCAGAGTGTCTCCGTCAAGTTCAACTGAAATATCTTTTTTAGATAATCCAGGGAGTTCAAAATCCATATTAATCTCTCCTCCCTTTTCATAAACATCCACAGGAATTCTGCATTCCCAACGGTCAAGGAAATGCGGCATAAAATCCTGCGCAAAGAATCTGTCCATAAGACCTTTTAAAGGTCGGTATCTGATAATAGACATTTCCACCTCCGATAATTTATTTTTTGCGACTGTTTTTATCAGTCTAAATAAAATATAAACAGAAAGAATAAAATGTCAATAAAAAATTAGCACTCTTGTTTTAAGAGTGCTAATTTTTATTTATAGGACTTTTTTAATGTGATTTTTGAATTAAGTCTGGGTTGTCTTAAAATTCTGTTTTTAAATATGAACTTGTTTTATTTGATAGTTACTATCCAATATCTTCTTCTGCGGTTTCAATCATTATTTTTTCTTCTTTAAATATTAATTTCTCACTCATAAAAAAATTAACGGTTCCGGAGAATAACAATGCAATCAAATTACATACGACCACATCAAAATGAAAAATTCTTTCTATGGTAACAAGCAATGCCATTTTAACTCCAAAAGAAATCAATGCGGCTGCATTATAAGCAGGAATACGACCAAGAAAATCTCTTTTATTGTGATAAACACGATGATTCCATACCCAAAAATAACAGATTACATAAGCCACCAGTATACCAGCCTCAAAAGAAATTGATGGACCTAAAATATAGGTTGTAAAATAAGAATGGAAAAAAAATCTTGTTAAAATAAATAGAACCGCTATATCCACAATTGAGCCAACTATACCCCTTACTATGAATTTCAGAAATCTCTTAAACATATAAGTCTTTCCTATACCTCACCAAAACTATATTGGAATAGCAATTATCTTTCTACTTTTATGAATTCCAAGTAAACAATCTCCATATTTCCTTAAATAAATTTTAAACAAAAAATGAGATACAAGAAAAAAATGTTCAAGTTTTTTCTTATTTTTATGTGAGTATTGACAAAAAATTATATCTTTTCCAAGCTATGCAAAAATTATGCTTACCCTGGAGTTATTACGAAAAAATTATTATCGTTTTTTATATTAATACTAATATTAACCTCTTTATTAAATGCATTTGGAAATAAAAACACAAAGCCAAAAATTTTAACTCCCAAGGAAAAAGAAGAAAAGTGGTTTAAAGAAAATCCAGGAAGTTTACCTCATTGGATGACTGAAGAAGAGAGGCAAAGAGTTGATGAAATTGGCAAAGATTTTTTGCCAACAAATCCCCCTCCATCACCAATAAGGCAACCAGCAGAATTTGAGCCTATGGAAGGTATACTTATTTCTTATGCTACATATTATACCCCTCATTTTGGTCTTTCAACTAATACTATTAAAGAGATGGCTGAAGATCTTACTGTTTATTGTGTTGTTGCCTCATATCATCAGCAGAATGCATATGATATTATGGAAAGTGCTGGTGTTAATATGGGTAATGTTCAGTTTATTAATTGCTCAACTGAGACTTATTGGATACGAGATTATGGTCCGTGGTTTATCTTCAATGGTGAAAATGAATCCGGAATTGTAGATTTTATCTATAATAGACCAAGACCCTATGATGATGCTGTTCCGGGACATGTAGGCAGTTATTTGGGAATCGATGTTTATGGAATGAATATTGTTCATACAGGTGGCAATTATATGACAGATGGTCAGGGTATTGCAATTTCAACTGAACTTGTCTGGCAAGAAAATCCGAGTATGACTCATGCAGAAATTGACTCAATTATGTATGAATATCTTGGAATTAATACTTATCATGTTGTGCCTGATGCACTCGGTGAATACATAAAGCATATTGATTGCTGGGCAAAATATCTTGCTCCAGATGTCA